>CAZYAM010000051.1:0-19223 GCA_964645575.1 uncultured Ignavibacteriaceae bacterium | reverse complement strand
ACAGTTACATTATGAAAAAAAAACGATGTCAAGTCTTTATTTATTAGAAAAGGCTAAGAATTGAGATGTCTCTGTATTCAGAGAATATCTAAAAAATGGCTTAAATAGAGAGCTTTAAGCAGTTAAATCTTTGCTGAAACATATCGGTTTAATTACGAATTTTATATCATCTAAATTACTCAATGTGCTCCCTCACCGCGCGTATCGCGGCCCATCAGATCGAGTGTAGCCTGGCGTGGATTTTTATCTTCGTAGAGAACACGATATACTTCCTGAGCCATCGGCATTTCGATATGATGCTTTTGTGCAAGCTGATGGACGGACTTTGCTGTCGGCACACCTTCAGCAACCATAACCATTCTGCCTAAAACATCATTAACACTGTGCCCTTTTCCGATTTCTTCACCTACATATCTATTTCGGCTGTGCCTGCTCATGCAGGTGACGATCAGATCGCCCATTCCGGATAAACCGGCAAATGTAATCGGCTGTGCACCCATTTTTGCACCGAGTCGAGTGATCTCGTATATACCGCGCGTCATTATTGCAGCTTTCGTATTATCGCCAAAACCCGCACCATCGCTCAATCCTGCCCCTATTGCGATAACATTTTTTATTGCGCCGCCAAGCTCGACACCGCGGATATCTTCATTCACATACACCCGAAAATAGTCGGTCATAAAAGCTTCCTGCACCATCTTAGCTGTTTTCATTCTGAACGATGCAGAAACTACCATAGTCGGAATTTTCATACTTACTTCTTCTGAATGGCTTGGGCCGGATAAAATCGCAAGGTTTTCTCTGCGTTCATGCATTAAAACGTCCAGTAAAACCTCAGACATAGTCATTAATGAGCCGTTTTCTATACCCTTAGCAACATTACAGACAATAGTATGTTGCAGGTCGAGATGTGCAATACGCTGGAGAACAGAACGGAGGAATTGAGAAGGCACCGCTGCTACAATCATATCACGTTCCTGACATGATTCTTCGATGTCCGTTGTGATTTTGATTTCAGGCGGCAGAGGGATACCGGGAAGAAATTCGACATTCTCGTGCTTCTCACGCAGGTATTCTGCCTGCCTATCCTCAAAGGTCCATAAATTAACCTGATGATGATTGTCAAGCAGAACTAGAGCAAGTGTCGTTCCCCAGCTGCCGGCACCAAGAACGGTAATTTTCATAATATTAATAAATAAGACGTCAGGTTAGAATTCTTTACTTAAGAATCGAGCGCTGATCACGAACTAACAGATTCTGTTTTTCTCCTGAAGCTTGTGATTTTACGTTCGGTTCCTTCCAATAATCGCTTAATATTGGCACGATGAGAATAAATTAGAAATAGTGCAATTCCGGTACTGAAAAACACCAGTGTTTTATAACTATGAATTTCATCTGAAAGAATATTATAACGAATAACCAGCGACAACGGAAAAGCTGCTGCTGCCATAATGGAACCTAATGACACATAACGAAATGCAAAGAAAAAAATAAAAAATACAACAATAGAAACTGCAAATTCTGTCGGTGCAATGCCAATCAGCATTCCTGCTCCTGTTGCAATACCTTTTCCGCCTTTAAATCCGGCAAACACGGTCAATACATGGCCTATAACAGCCGCACCGCCGCAAATCATCTGGATAATTGTAAAATCGTCAAACGGTGTACGGTTATAAAAAGGCAATGTCGGATCCCAGAACAATCGCGCAATTACAGTTGTAGCTATAACACCTTTTAATGCATCTAATACAATAATAAAAACGCCCGACTTCCAGCCAAGAACACGAAAAACATTCGTACCACCTGCATTTCCGCTTCCCTTGCTTCGAATATCAAATCCATGCCTCCACTTTGAAAGCATAACGCTTGTCGGAATAGAACCTACCAGATAACTTAAAAGCGTCACAATCACCATATTAACCATACAGATTTATCCTTCATTTCTAAAATAATCAACTACATATAAGATATTCAATTCACTGTCAAGAAGCAAACTACATCAATCCTTTTGCGTGCCATCGATCCAATATCAACGCACCCAGATCCAAATCCTCCGGTGTCGTTATTTTGATATTATCATAGTTCCCCTCAACAATACGCACTTTAACCCCAAGCCTCTCAACAAGGGCAGCTTCATCTGTCGAATAGAATTTATCCTTTTTAGCTTTTTCGAACGCCTTCACCAGTATTCCCGCACGAAATGCTTGAGGCGTCTGCACCAGCCAAAGCGATGTGCGATCAAGCGTCTTATCGAAAAAACCTCCGCCTGTCGAACGCCGAATTGTATCTTTTGGCTGAACAGCGAGGACCGCTGTATCATGTTCTTTACAGACCCTCACAAGATGTGTAATGCGTTTTGTCTCAATGAACGGCCGAACGGCGTCATGTACAAGTACGACGTCGGTATCTTTAAGAGTCAAACATTCAAGAACATTTTCTACTGAATCCTGCCGCTTATTGCCGCCTATAATTATTTTACTGACTTTATGCAGCCTATAACGCACGACAACGGCTTCCATATCGGATAATGCCGATTCAGGAATAGCCATCGTCACTTCATCTATTTCCGGACAGTGTTCAAATTGCTGGAGTGTATGAACAATAATCGGCTTTCCTTTCAATGGAAGAAACTGTTTCTTAATTTCTCCGCCGATACGCGTGCCAGAACCTGCAGCAGGAATAATTGCTAAGACTTTTGGCCTTGATCTTGACATTTTCCAGATATTTCTCTTATCCAAAAAATAATATTATAAAAAAGAGGAGGATTCGCTTTTAATTATTTAAATGAATCGCCCCTCTAAGACAACCATTCTACCATATCAGCATTACATCGCCATAGCTGTAAAAGCGGTATCCATCTTTGATGGCCTTTTTATAGCCGCGCATTAATAAATCATGCCCTGTAAATGCACTCGTTAACATAAGCAGGGTCGATTCCGGCAAATGAAAATTTGTAATCAGCTTATCGGCAACCTTAAAATCATACGGCGGAAAGATGAATTTATCTGTCCATCCTTTAGCCGGTTTCACATGGCCGTCTGCAGTAACGCTTGATTCTACGGCACGACATGTACTTGTACCGACAACAAACACGTTATGCTTTGAGTCTATTGTCTTATTGATAATGTTTGCCGCTTCGCTTGTGATTTCAAAAAACTCAGAATCCATTTTATGCTTAGTTAAGTCTTCCACTTCGACCGTGCGGAATGTACCGAGTCCGACATGGAGGACAACCGGCGCTATCTTCACGCCTTTTGCCTGAAGCTTCTTGATAAGCGCTTTTGTGAAGTGCAATCCTGCCGTCGGTGCCGCAACTGCACCGACAACGCGGGCATACACTGTCTGATAGCTTTCTTTATCTTTGTTAGTTGCATCCCGCTTAATATAATGCGGCAGCGGTGTCAAACCGATCCTATCGATGATCTTAAAAAAATCACCTTTATGATTGAAGCGCACCGTGCGGCCGCGTGAAGTAGTATTGTCGATAACTTCGCACCATAGTTTGCCGTCATCGAAATAGATTTTATTGCCGATGCGTACTTTACGCGCCGGATCGACTATTACATCCCAGATATTCTCTTCAGCATTTAACTCGCGCAATAAGAAAACTTCGATTTTTGCATTCGTTTTTTCCTTTTTTCCATAGAGACGCGCCTGGAAAACTTTTGTTTCATTTACAACAAGACAATCTCCCTTTTGAAAAAATCCAGCGATTTCATAGAACTTCCTTTCTTCAATAGTATCTTCAACACGGTTCAAGACCATCATCATGGAATGATCGCGCGGATTGGCCGGCTGCTTTGCTATCAAGTTTCGCGGAAGCGGATATTTGAAATCGGAGAGCTTCATTGCTCATATCCCTTCTTTTATTATAAGGTGAAGAAGGCGGCAAACGGATTTACCGCCCTCCATAATTCAGTGAACTTTACACCGGCTTATTTCTTGCGCGATGTTTTCTTGGCTTTTTTCTTGGCTTTTTTCTTTGATGCCGGAGCCTTCGATTCGATTGCTGCCTGCGCCGACGCCAATCTTGCTATAGGCACTCTGAACGGCGAGCAGCTGACATAGTTCATGCCGATACGATGACAGAACTTTACACTGTCCGGCTCACCGCCATGTTCACCGCAGATACCGACTTTTAGATTCTTCCGTGTTGCACGTCCTCGTTCGATACCGACTTTCATTAATTCACCGATACCATCCTGATCAATCGACTGGAATGGATCAACCGGAAGAATTTTTGAGTTGAGATAATCCGGAAGAAACGAACCGATATCATCACGTGAAAAACCGAAACCCATTTGAGTAAGATCGTTCGTACCAAAACTGAAGAACTCAGCGGTCTCCGCCATTCGGTTAGCCGTTAAAGCGGCGCGTGGAATCTCGATCATCGTGCCGTAAAGACATGGAATACTCTTTAGCCCCAATTTGGCACAAGTCTCGGCATATATACGGTCATAGATGACCTTTTGATTATTCAATTCTGATACTGCACATGTAACAGGAACCATAATCTCCGGATCAGCTTTTTTTCCTTCATTGATTAGTTCACCTGCCGCCTCAAGAATTGCACGAATCTGCATTTCACTAATTTCAGGATAAGTCACACCAAGACGCACACCGCGATGGCCTAACATCGGATTGTTCTCTCGCAGGGAATCTGCGCGTTTGTGCAATTCGGCAAGAGTCGCTCCAAGCTCAGCCGCAAGAGCCTGCATCTTATCTTCACTGTGCGGAACAAATTCATGCAGCGGCGGATCAAGAAGACGAATGGTTACCGGCCGGCCATCCATAGCTTCCATCGTTGCTTTGATGTCGTTTTTCACGAACGGGAAAAGTTCGTTCAAAGCCTTCCGGCGCTCAGCTTCCGTGCGGCTCATAATCATCTTCCGGAGAAGGAAGAGCGGTTTGTCGCTTCCCTCGCCGTAGAACATATGCTCTGTACGGAAAAGGCCGATTCCCTCGGCGCCGAATTCGATCGCTTTTTTGGTGTCTTTCGGCGTATCTGCATTTGTACGAATTCTCAATACTCTTACGCTGTCCACCATTTTCATGATCTCCGTATATGAAGCATTGTGCTCAAGGTCTACATCGACTAACGGCATACTGCCCTGATATGCAAGTCCTTTTGTTCCGTCTAAAGTAATCCAATCGCCTTCATTAATAACAACGCCTTTTTTTGTTTTAAATGATTTACCATTGTCGCCTATTTCAATATCACTGCAGCCGACGATGCAGCATTTGCCCCATCCGCGAGCTACAAGAGCCGCATGTGAAGTCATTCCGCCTTTTGTTGTAAGAATTGCCTGCGCTTTATGCATACCATCGACATCTTCCGGCGAAGTTTCTTCACGTACGAGAATAACCTTTTCTCCTCTCGCCGCCCATTCCACTGCATCAGGTGAAGTGAACACCGCACGGCCTTTGGCTCCGCCCGGACCTGCCGGCAGGCCTTTGGCTATCGTGGGCGTGGCCAGTTCAGCTTTTGGATCGATCATAGGTAATAACAATTCTACCAGCTGATTCGGGGCGACGCGCATTACCGCCGTTTTGGCATCGATCAGTTTCTCTTTCACCATCTCGGTTGCAATTCGCACCGCAGCAACTCCGTTGCGTTTACCGACACGGCATTGGAGCATAAAGAGTTTCCCTTTTTCAATTGTAAACTCGATATCCTGCATATCCTTGTAATGTTTCTCAAGACGCAATTGAATACTGTCCAATTCCTGGTAAATCCCCGGCATGGTATCATGTAATGTCGGCAAATTCCGGCTCTGATCGTTCTTGGAATATTCATTAATCGGCGAAGGAGTACGAATACCTGCAACAACATCTTCACCCTGTGCATTGACTAAGTATTCACCGTAGAACTGATTCTCACCGTTGCCAGGATTACGACTAAAAGCAACACCAGTGGCGCAGTCATCGCCCATATTGCCGAATACCATCGACTGTACGTTAACGGCAGTTCCCCATTCATCCGGAATACGCTCGATGCGGCGATAATCAATCGCCCGTTTTCCATTCCAACTTGCGAATACTCCGCCGATCCCGCCCCACAATTGTTCAGCTGGATCATCAGGAAATGGTTTGCCCAATACATCATTAATGATTTGTTTAAATTCAGAAGCCAGCGCTTTCAGGTCCTCGACCGTCAACTCCGTATCGCTCTTGTATCCTTTTTCTTGCTTAACTTTTCCCAGACGTTCATCGAGAATTTTTCTTATTCCTTTTCCGTCTTTCGGTTCGATGCCTGCAGCTTTTTCCATCACGACATCGGAATACATCATGATAAGACGGCGGTAAGCATCGTATACGAACCGCGGATTCTTTGTCTGTTCAATCATTCCGGGAATTGTGCTCTCACTTAGACCGACATTCAGCACCGTGTCCATCATCCCGGGCATAGATTTACGCGCACCGGAACGTACGGAGACCAGCAGAGGTTCTTTTGTACTGCCGAACTTTTTACCCATAAGTTTTTCGACTTTTGCAAGCGCTGCATCTACTTGTGCTTTTAACTCCTTAGGATAGGTCTTCTTATGATCGTAATAATATGCGCATAACTCGGTAGTAATTGTAAATCCCGGAGGAACCGGCAGTCTTAACTTGGGATGTCCGGCCATCTCGGCAAGATTCGCACCTTTCCCGCCAAGAAGATTTTTCATGGATTCATTTCCGTCGGCATGACCGCCGCCGAAAAAGTAAACGTATTTATTTTTTGCCATTGTGTGTATTATCCTTTCAGTTATCTATTAATTGATAATTCATATATTTATTTGACGAACTTCTCGCAAGGATAAAATCGCGAGAGTTTTTAAAAATAATCTCTGTGCCTGTAGTTTCAAACTGTATTATCCTAATAAATGTTTTATCGATATATCTAACTTGTCTTTTCCGGTAATAAATATTTGCTGAATTTCAGCGATAATTATCGGCTCAAGGTTTAAAAAATTGATATATCGATCTCTCAATCGCATATAATCTTTTTCCGTTGTGATAATAAAATCAGTATCCAACGTTTTTCTCGCTTTAATGATCATCTGGATGTCTTCTTCAGAAAACCAGTGATGATCAGAAAATTTGAAATGCTTAACAACAACCATTCCCGCATCAGTAAGAGACAATTCAAACGATTTTGGATTACCTATTCCGGAAACAGCAATAATTTTCTTTCCAGCTAACTGTTCGGCTGTATTTTTTTCGTCTGTTAATATCCGCTTGAATGATTTGAATTTCGTCTGTAAACCTATTATTTCCTCTGCTTTTGAAGCAGAGTAATATCCGGTTTTTAATTGCATCTTCAACATTCCTGATGCCCGGTCAAACTGCTCAATATTTTCACATCCCGTAATAATTAAATTGTCAGCGCGTTTCAGCGAGCTCATCGGTTCACGTCTATTTCCTGCCGGCAGCAACCAGTCACCGTTCAATATTTCTTCTGCTGTCATTACTACAAGATTCAGATCACGATGTAAATATCGATGTTGAAATCCGTCATCCAGTAATATTATCTCTGCGCCAAGTTCCACAGCTTTCTGAGCGCCGCGAATACGTTTCTCATCGGCCACAACGATAAGTCCGGGAAATTTACTTGCAAGCTGACTCGGTTCATCTCCAGCATTTTCTATCGATGCAAAATTACCGTATCCGTCATTTACGACTATTGTTCCGTATGATTTTCTTCCGTACCCGCGGCTGACAACCGATAATCTCCTATTGTTTCCCAGATTCCCTATAAGCATCTCAATTATCGGTGTTTTCCCAACTCCTCCTGCTGAAATATTGCCTACTGAAATCACCGGTATGCCAACTTTTGTGGTTTTCAGAATTCCTACGTCAAAGAACCAGTTGCGAACAGCAACTCCCAACCAGAACAATAAAGAGAACGGCAACAGAAGTTTTCGCATTCTTTTCCCTCAGTTATCAGTAAACGGTAACAACTGACGACTGATTACTTTTTACTTGATACTTGATACTTTTCACTTGATTTCCAATATTCGTTCGGCTACTTTCCGGGAAGCGCCGATACTTCCAAGCATTCCTTTTACTTTGGAAAGCTCTGTTTTCATGTCTATTAACCGCTTCTCATCGCCTAATAATCTCAATGCCGAGCTTGCCAATTCTTTTGCATTTGCCCGATATTGAATAAACTCCGGAGCGATAGTTTTTCCTGCCACAATATTGACAAGTCCGATATTCTTCACACGTACCAACAACCTGCCGATGCAATATGTGAGGAATGATGTTTTATACACAACGAACATCGGTGTTCCAAAGCATGCAGTCTCTAATGTTGCCGTGCCGGAAGCAACAAAAGCAAAATCTGCATTTGCCATTACATCATATGTCAGACCTGCGATCAGATGAGTACCATTTAGATTGTAAAGTGTCCGGAAGTACTGTTCCTCGATTGTCGGTGCAGCACCGATAACAATTTCAATATCTTTTTCTGCTGCGACTTTTCTCGCGGCATTCAGCATAACCGGAAATATACGCTCAATTTCTTGTCTCCGGCTTCCCGGCAGTAAAGCAAGTATTTCCTTTTGCCCGTCAAGTTCAAATCTTTTACAGAAACTTTTACGATCAAGCGTTGGTTCCAGGCTCTCCAATAACGGATGGCCGACGAATTCTGCGTCAATTCCTTCTGCCCGGTAAAAATCGACTTCAAATGGAAAGATAACCAGCATCTTATCTACCAGCGCCTTCATTTTCTTTACTCTTGATTTATGCCATGCCCATACCTGCGGACTGATATAATAGACGATTTTCACATTATATTGCTTTGCAATACGCGCAAACCGGAGATTAAATCCGGGATAATCTATCAATAGAAGAACATCGGGCCTTTTGAATTTTACAATTTGCCCCAGCGCATGTTCCATCGCTTTAATAAACGGGAGGTGTTTAAGCACCTCGGTAAATCCCATAAAACCCAATTCATTGATGTGATAGATATTCTCCATGCCTTCGTGCTTCATTTTATCGCCGCCGACGCCGTACACATCGATACCCGGAGAGAGGCGCTTCAACTCACGCACCACACCGGAGCCATGCAAATCGCCCGATGCCTCTCCTGCAATAATCATGACGCGTTTAGCCACAAATTACCTCATATACCAAAGAACGAAAAGAGCCAGCAATACTAAGCCCAATGCTTGAAAAGTCCGACGTTCGGAGTGCAGCGCTTCATCCCAGCGTGCATGTTGATTCGCTTGCGAAGGATGTTTATATGGCATTATGCGCGGAATAAAACGCGGAACGTTCTTTTTATATTCGATATATCCCTCATCAAACTCCTTGACAAGAAATTCTTCTTCTCCAAGAACAATCTGAAAATATTGAAATGCAAAATACACTGCCGCACCGACCAACAGCCATGGAAACAGTGCATTAGACATAATACCGATACCTATATAAGCAAGCATATTTCCCACATACAGCGGATTACGTACATAAGCAAACGGCCCTGCTGTAATCACTTCCGGCGCACCGACACTGCCTGTCACACGGGTTAAACTCCCGGCATACGCAACGCCCCAGAATCTTATCGACTCACCAAAAGCCACCAGAGCAGCTCCAATTATCATTGTCATCAATGTCGGTTGAGCGAAAATAATCATCGCCAATAAAAATGGAATCGGAGTATAGCTGCGAAGCGTAAATATATTTTTTCTTAGTTCCTTCATAATTGATGTTATGCAATCTGCAAAAAATGTGCTAAAAATATCTTTATTGCCACGAGCTTCAGCTCGTGGAAGAAAAAATAAATCATTCACGGCTTTAGCCGCAATGATTGAATACTGTTTTGATCTGTGGCTAAAGCCATATATTATTTTTTTTTATGTACCCACGACGTAAACGTCGTGGCAATTTATTTTCTTTGCGTAATCCTATTTCATCAAAACAAGTTTTTTAGTTTGCGTAAACGATCCAGCTTTCAACTGGTAAAAATAAACACCATTGGGCAGGTTGGTTGCATTCCATTGCTATGTATATGTTCCTGCCGGTTTTTTTCGTTTACTAAGGTCGCTACTTCTCGTCCTAACAAATCATACACCTTCAAACTTACGAATCCCCCTTGCTCCCCCTTTTCAGAAAAGGGGGATAGGGGGATTTGAATTGTAACTATCCCTGCATAAATACTTCCCGCCGCGCCATTGCAGCTTCCTGGCGGCAGCGAATACGTTTTCGCTTAAGAATTTCTGTCAGTTTCACCTGCACATCATTAAAATTATTGAATTCAAAAAATGTAATATTCTGCTGCTGGCAGTATTTTATCAAATGACGCTTTGCAAACACAAAATCTGCATATCGTATTGGGCATCTATCTGAATATCCATCGCCGATATATACGATGATATCCTCATCTGCCGATGCATTAAGCATATGATTCCGCTTACAGCTACCGCATAAACTGCATTCTGCATCTGCATACGGGAAGGAAACCTTCAGTCTCTCTTCGATAAACTCCGCATGATTCGCAAAGAACGGTACGTGACCTACGCCTCCATTTGATAGAACACGTTCCACATACACATCCAAACCGTCGGTAAGAATTGTAACCGATATGTCACGATCTGTACAGAAACGGACAAACTCAGAAAAATGCGGATCGATAGAAAATTGGTCCACATACTTTAATAAGTCACCGCGTGTGATAGAAGGAATCGCATTGCATAATTCCATAAACCACATTTGCATGGTGATTTCACCGCCGAGTAGCCGTTGAACACTCACTTCTGCTTTCTCACCGGCAAATTCCCGAAAGAACTGCTGGCCCACATCCTGCAAGCACACAGTTCCATCAAAATCACAAAAAACACGAATCATAAATCTTCCGTAGGGGTGAGATTACCTCATCCCTACAATTTTTTATCCTAATTGTTCTGAACTTCGTTAAAACGAACCGATACAAGCTTTGAAATACCTTCCTCTTCCATAGTAACGCCGTACATCGCATTTGCTGCTTCCATAGTCCGTTTATTATGAGTAACTATAATAAACTGTGTATTGTCGGAAAATTTCCGGAGTATACGCGCAAATCGATCAATATTCGTATCGTCCAGCGGTGCATCCACTTCATCAAGAATACAAAATGGACTCGGTTTGACAAGATAGATGGCGAATAACAATGCAATTGCCGTCAGTGTCTTTTCTCCGCCGGAAAGTAGATCAATAGATGTCGGGCGCTTGCCGCGCGGTTTTGCCATGATTTCAATTTTCGCTTCCAACGGATCGGGTTGTGTTTCATCCAGACGCAAATCGCATTCATCCCCTTCATCGAATAATCCCTTGAAAGTCAAAATAAAATTCTCGCGAATGAGTTCAAATGTTTCCAGGAATTGTTTTTGAGCCGTCATGTTGATCTCGTCGATCGTTTCCATGACCGTTTTTTCCGACTGCTCTAGATCATTCCGCTGAGCGCACATAAAATCGAGTCTTTCTTTTTCGCTTTTGTACTCATCGAACGCGGCAAAATTTACGGCGCCAAGCGAATGAACTTTGTCTTTTAGCTTGTGCACTTCTTCGCGTACTGCGGCAAAATTATACCGATCGGCATCTTCATACTCCTGTAGTTGTATATCAAAATCGAAATCCTCTTTCGCACGCAATTTGAGATTCTCTGCTTTCATCGTCAGTTCCTGAATCTTGATTTCCAAATCGTGCGCCGCCTTCAAGGAACCCTCTTGGAGAAGCCGCTCATCTTTCAACTTCATTTCAATTTCATGAATATGGCCGCGTTTAACGCTAAAATTTTGATCAAACGATTTTTTCTGCTCCATTACCGCGCTGTATTCCTTGCGAGCTTCCTTGAGACTTGCTGTAATAGCTTCTAGATCAGAATCTAGTGACGCACTATCTTCTTTTGCTTTGAAGATTTCTTCCGTTCGCTGATCGAATACTGCTGAAATCGATTGCATTGTCGATATAGCATAGTCTTTCGCCTGCACGACGCTGCGTTCTTCGCTTTGCAATGCAATAACAGCAAGGTTTGCCTCATTTGCCACGCCGGAATATTCATTCCAGAGCGCTTCCATTGTCTCGACTTCACTCGCTGCCGCCCCGACCTGCTGTTCAGCTTCTGCTTGCCTGCGCTCCAATTCGTTCATAGACGGCGCAAGCGTCTGAAGTTCTTTGTTGAGCAGTTCAATTTCCTGCGCCAGTTTTTCAGTTTCCGTTTCGTTGCGTTCGATATTATCCTGTGCACGTTTCTTTTCAAACTCTAATTGTGCGATACGAATCTCTACGGAAGTCTTTTGCTGCTCTATAGTACGTGCTTCCTCCGTCAATTTTTTCAGATTGACGGTTTCCAATTCTTCCGTTTTTTCCTTAAGGTCGTGCTCGATGCGCTCGTGTTTTTCCCGAAGCTTATTAACGTCCGCTGTAAATTCCTCCAGCTGCGACTTCTTGCTGATGTGCCCGCCTTCATCCTGCCGTACGCTGCCGCCACGGACCACACCTTTACCAGTAACAATCTCTCCATCGAGAGTGATACAGCGGATGTTCGGATAATCCTTCACAACAATAAGTGCCGATTCGACATCGTTCACTAGCAAGGTTTCGTCGAAGAGAAAGTTGAAAAGCCGCTCATAGTTGATACTAAATTGAACAATATTGCTTGCCCACCCGATCACACCGGAATTTTGAATCGAAACACGATGATTGCTTATGCTCGGCAGCCGATCAAGACAGATAAATGTTGCCTTTCCCTTTTTATTTTTTTTCAAAAAATCGATAGCAGCATACGCTTCCTGTACGTTTTCTACAACAACATATCCGGCCGATTCGCCCAGCGCCGTCTCTATAGCAATGCGATATTGCGGCTCGGTCTGCACTGCCTCACCTACTGTCGTTTGAATCTTCGTGCTCCATTCATCGCTGGTGATGAGATATTTCGCACCTTCGGAATACCCGTCGTAACTCTCCACCAATCCCCTTAAAAAGTCGATACGCGCCTGTTTCCGTTCGATATCTCCGAGTACTTCGTGATCTTGCCGGCGCAGTTTCTCAATTTCATCCTGCAGCTGCTGCTTATAGTCTTCCATTTGATGTGTACGAACTTCGGCTTCGGCAAACGCAAGGCGCAGTTGTTTATTTTCCGCCGTTAACTTCGAAATCAATTCGGCATTTTTTTCTATATCCAGACGGTATATTGCATTCTCTTCTTTTGTATATCCGACACGGCCGCGTATGTTTTCAATACGCGCTTTCACTTGATTTTCGCGGTTGCGTAATTCCGATAGTTCACGCATTAAAGTAATGACTTGATCCTGATTAGCTTTCAGTTCGGCACGCTTTCCGTTTAGTTGTATCTCAAATTCATCAAGTTGAGTTTTTTTCTTAATATAGACTTCTTCAGCCGCACCAATTTTTGTCTGAAGAAGTTCCAGCGACCGTTCAAATCCGGTTTGTTTCTGTTCAAGTTCTAAGCGTTGTTGACTCAGTTCTATTTTCTCTCGTTCAAAGCGTTCAATGTTAGATAAAAGCGAACGCCTGCGTTCCTGCGCCGTTGCGCGATGCTGTTCCAACTCATGCATAACCGACTGACGAGATACTAGATCTTCCTGTGTGGCTGCAAGCTGCCGTTCCAATTCTTCCGATTCCTGCCTTAGTACATCAAGCAGTGCTTCTTCCTGCCTGACCTCCACTTCAAGACGATTTTTCTCATCTACGGCAACGGTGAGCTGCCGAGCGAGCGGATCGATCTTCAACACAACGCCGGAATACTCGCGATTTAGCAGCTCTATTTCCAACTCCTGTAGTTGTTTTACGAGTTCGTTGTATTTTTCAGCTTTCTGTGCCTGACGTTCCAGGGAATTTACCGCTTTCTCTACACCGCGAATGATGTCGTTTACCCTTATGAGATCCTGCCGCACAACTTCCAATCGACGGGTTGCTTCTTTTCTTCGATGTTTATATTTCGTAACGCCGGCGGATTCTTCAAACAAGCGGCGCCGCTCATCAGAATTATCACTGAGGATGCTTTCCACCATTTTTAATTCGATCACCGAGTACGCATCCGATCCCATACCGGTATCCATAAACAAATCACGAATGTCCTTCAAACGGCAGAGTGTTTTATTCAAGTAATACTCACTCTCACCGGAACGAAATACGCGCCGCGTTATGGTCACTTCAGAATACTCGATGGGAAGAATGCCTTTGGTGTTTTCGATTATAATAGAGACTTCGGCAACATTCAGCGGCTTACGCGATTTTGTACCATTGAAAATAACATCTTCCATTTTATCCGAACGAAGCGTTGTCGGACGCTGTTCACCTAAAGCCCATCGAATAGCATCGACAACATTCGTCTTCCCGCAGCCATTCGGGCCGACAATTGCGGTTAATCCCTCATCGAACGTCAGATTCACTTTTTGTGCAAATGACTTGAATCCAAATATTTCCAGTTTGGATAAATACATTATCCGAGATTCTGCGCGAGATGTATTATAAGTTTCACATACGAACTGAGGGCATAGACCGAATCATAATATAAAAACAGCCCGCCAAGAAGAAGAACACATATACAGATTCCACCGACATATGTTTTTACCAGCGCCAGATCGTAAATCACAGAAATCCCCTTCAGTACCCGCATGAATACCCAGAAAAGAAAAAGAATTATAATTGCAAACGACGGAATTACATAGGAAGGATTCTCCATAATTTTGAACAGACTCATCGCAAGCGGACTCAGGAAAACAACAGGCGCCACACTCCACACGGAAATCGAGTATACATGAAACCATGAGACGTGTGCCCTGATCAGCCATGCAACTGCTTTTATCAACAAAGCAAGGAGTATTCCAAAGAAAAAGAAAAGTCCGGTGAGCAGCACAATACCGGCTAAGGGATGCCATGTTGCATAAATAAACTGCTCTTTAAGCGAATCCCATACTAAAAGATATGTAAGAATGTAATCAGCGAATTTATCCCCACGGTAATGATACATTATACTGGAGAACAAACAACCGAACGTAATGGAAACTGCACTCGCAAGAATAAGAGTGTGCGCGATGGAAACCGTATGCAGATCACGTAAGTCAATAAAAAAATTATAGGAACGAATTAACGAACGCTTGAGATTCTCGCCGAATCGACGGTTAGTTGCTTCGTAACCTATTAGAATAATCACAAATAATCCAACAAGGATATGCGCCCATGGGAAATTCATACGATAGTTACCTGCAGGAATAGCTGCAACTCGTTCTTCGTTATAGAGTGCGCGAACAACCTCGTACGCAAGCCTTTTTTCTCTTGTCTGACTAAGTAAACCTAATGGATAAAGATATCGATTACCAGTCTGGAAACTAAGAATTGGACGATCACCATACCAATCTGAAAGAGCTGCTGCAAAACTACCTGCCGCATTTGCTTCCTTCATCGCTGCATAATATTGAAGATAGAACCGAGCCTGCGACTCCTGTGATGACGGATCGCTGTATCCTTTTCGATTCTCCTGATTCACTTCTTTGCCGTAACTCAGGACAATTAATGGTTTCTCCGGATATTTCTTTTTCCATTCAAACAATAATCGTTTATACTCTTTGAGATCGGAAGATGGAAAAACAATACCAATAAAATCAACATACGATACGCAAACATCATTCTTTAACATGCGGGTGCCGTAATACACCGGACGAGTATCTAACTCGCGTGTTATTCCGGTCATTTCCTGAACGAAACCGGCAGCTTCTTCGTCTGCAGAATCAAATTGATCACCAATACCCCATGCAACCACGCACGGAAAATGGCTGTCCCGTTCTATCATCTCCCGCATCTGAACTTCGGCTAAAGATTGATAATTTTCTTTATTTAAAATACCTGCAGGAACATTCCAGATCGACATTTCTTCCAGAACAGCTAACCCGTATCGGCTGCACAGATTTAGCATGTAAGGATGCGGAGGATGGAATGCAAATCTGACCGCGTTCGCGCCTAGTGATTTGATCAGGATAATATCTTTTTCCATCTGCTCATAAGAAAGAGATGCTCCGTATCCCGGTGAATCTTCATGCCATACAATACCTTTAAGAGCCGTCTTTCCCCCGTTCAAAATCAGCTTGTTGCTTTCAACACGCATAGATGCAAAACCTATATTTAAACTGTATTGATCTATGATGGTTCTCTTTTTACCGTCAACAAATATAATATTCGTCTTCAAGATGTAGAATTCGGGACTTTCCGGACTCCACAATTTCGGTGCGTTCACCGTGAGCTCAAGTTGAAAGTCTGTATTCTTGTTTGATTCCAACCAGAACGGCGCTGATATTCCTTGCGCAACAAGAAGATCTGAAAATCTCTCGTACAGTTCCGCATTTACGAAATAGGATGCTTGTTTTGGTTTTACCGAAATTGAATCGCGATTCAGGCCATCGAACCGTCTATTGCTTAAAACGCCTTCGAGATGCACTATCGCTTGCTGACGTTTTGGTTGAATGCTGGTCCGGACATTAACACGATCCACCCGGAGCTTCGGCGTGGCCAGCAAATAGATATCACGCAAAATTCCGCCGTAGTTTTTCCATCCCCATATTTGTTTACGAACCGGTATTGTTCCATACGCGTTGAGCCGGTTGTTTACAATTACTTTTATTGTGTTTTCTTTCCCAATTTGAAGCGCTTCTTCCGGAATTTCAAATTCAAAACTTGTATACCCGCCAATATGCTTCCCTACATACACTTCATTGATAAAGACTTCACATTCGTAATTAATTCCAAGCGCAACAAATTTAAAAGCAAAGTTATTAAGAAGTTCTTCATTCAGTGTGAATGTCCGATAGAAAGTCATCCGTCCTTCATAATCGATTGAACTGGGGACTTTCACCTCCTTTTGAATATCCGGTTCGAACAACTTATCTATCCATGTCTCCCCTTCAATGGATAAATTCCACGTCCCCGCTAGATCGATCTTTTTTCTAGTAGGCGAATCGATGTGAATTCCAGCATCCAGCCCTCCCAGGGTTGGCTGGCCGTTAGTAAAAACGAGGGGCATACTACATACTACCGTGCTGAGAACAATAATTGCTGAAAGTGTGAGGAATGCGAAGAAAATACCGGAAATATGAGGTTTTTTTGCCAATTCGATGAAATTACTATACGCGGAAATTGCCGCTAATAGATATCAATATAATACATTATGTCAGCGAAAGCAATGAAATTCCCCGTCATTTTATGGTTTTTCTGTCTAATGTTTACTACGATAGTGAAAAATTATTGCGAGTTTACATCTTTTTCTCCATCTTCAATAATTGTTAAAACTATTCGGCATTAAAAAGCGAGATGAATATGACTCGACCGATTCTTTCCTATACCGTCGCTCCTTCCATACCTCAAGAGCTCCAATGCCTTCAAGACATTGCATATAATTTACTCTGGGTCTGGGACTTTGAACTAATGGAACTATTTATGAGAATTGACCCGGACTTATGGGAACAAACGAATCATAATCCTGTGCAAATGTTAGGAATGATTAGACAGGAACGGCTGAATACACTGACGAGAGATGATGCTTTCCTTCTGCAGGCTGAACGCGCCCGCCGGCGTTTTTCCGATTACAAAAACACTGGTTCAAGCTGGTTTCATAAGACTCATCCCGAAGCAAAGAATGAATGCTTTGCCTATTTCTCAGCCGAGTTCGGATTGACCGAGTGTCTGCAAAATTATTCAGGCGGTTTGGGAATTCTTTCAGGCGATCATCTGAAAGCTGCGAGTGACCTGGGATTGCCTCTCGTGGGTGTAAGTTTGCTCTATCAACAAGGATATTTCCGCCAGTACCTCAATGCAGATGGATGGCAGCAAGAACGGAATCCGGAAAACGACTTCTATGGACTCCCGCTTAAACCTGCACTCGACTCTAAAGGAAAACAGAAAACAATCTCTGTGGATTTTCCAGGCCGTCAGGTCGTAGCCCAAATTTGGCAAGTACAGGTTGGACGAGTAATACTCAACCTTCTCGATACTAACATTCCTCAAAATTCTCAAGAAGACCAGGACATCACCGACCAGCTGTACGGAGGTGATAAAGAAATGCGTATTAAACAAGAGATTCTTTTAGGTATCGGAGGATACCGCGCATTAAAAGAACTTGGCCTGAAGCCGGCTGTTTTTCATTTAAACGAAGGTCATTCTTCCTTCCTTACGCTGGAACGCTGCCGGGACCTTATGCATGAGTATCATATTACTTTTGCAGAAGCACGCGAACAAACTATAGCAAGTACTATTTTTACCACACACACACCTGTGCCGGCCGGCAACGATTACTTTGAGCCTCAATTGATAGAGAAATATTTTAACCGTTACTATAAAGAACTTGGACTTACTGCAATAGAATTTCATGGACTTGGCCGTGAAAATCCGGGCAACACAGCTGAAAGTTTTTGTATGACTATTCTCGCGTTCAAGATGTCGGGGCGCAGCAATGGCGTAAGCAAACTGCATGGAAAAGTATCGCGAGAAATGTGGAAGAATGTATGGCCTGGAGTTCCGGTATACGACATTCCTATTGTCTCAATTACCAATGGTGTACATGCACCATCCTGGATCAGCCGCGATTTGGCAGAATTGTTGGATCGGTACCTCGGTCCCGGCTGGCGTGAAGATGCAGACCAGCAGTATTGGCTCTGGGGCAGAGTACATCAAATTCCGGATGAAGAACTGTGGCGTACCCATGAACGCCGCCGTGAACGACTCATCGCTTTCGCCCGCACCCGTCTCCGGTCTCAGCTCGAAGCTCGAGGCGCAACTCCCTCAGAAGTTGCGCAAGCAAACGAAATACTCAGACCGGAAGCGCTCACTATCGGTTTTTCACGGCGCTTTGCGACCTATAAGCGCGCTACTCTCCTTTTGCGCAACCCCGAACGCTTGATAAAAATACTCAATGATAAAGACCGGCCTGTCCAATTCATTTTTGCCGGTAAAGCGCATCCGAATGATAATCCGGGCAAAGAGTTGATACGTAAAATCATTCATTTTGAGCGCCAGCCGGAAACGCGCAGGCGGATGGTATTCATCGAAGATTACGATATCGTTGTTGCCCGTTATCTTGTACAGGGTGTCGATGTCTGGCTCAACACACCGCTTCGCCCGAAGGAAGCCAGCGGTACGAGCGGCATGAAAGCAACACTGAACGGCGCTATCAATGTTAGTGTCTTGGACGGCTGGTGGGCTGAAGCATGCAACACGAACACCGGCTGGGCTATCGGCCGCGGCGAAGA
>CAZYAM010000050.1:0-19601 GCA_964645575.1 uncultured Ignavibacteriaceae bacterium | reverse complement strand
TAATCGGAAGAGAAGTAGCAAATCTTGTAAACGAACAGCAGGAGCCGGGATATTATCAGAAAACATTTGACGCAAGCAGATATGCCAGCGGGATGTATGTTTATCGGCTTATTGCAAAAGACGGACAGAACAAGCAGCATACGTTTCAGAAGAAAATGATACTTCTACGATAAAACAATATAGTCTCGTTTATACTGCGTTCATGTAAATTAATTGCAAGATATAATCCAAATTCTGTTTTTTCCCCTCACCTTGCTCTTCTAAACATTTTCCGCTATCTTAAATTTGATGAAAGAGTAAAGAGCGGCTCAAATACAATATCCCTCTTTACTCTTTGTTATTTTGGATTAAAACACGGGATCATGGAACATATCCGCAATTTTTGCATAATAGCTCATATCGATCACGGTAAATCGACGCTTGCCGATCGTCTGCTGGAATATACAGGCACAGTCGCGGCCCGCGATTTGACAAAACAAATGCTCGACGACATGGATCTTGAGCAAGAACGCGGCATTACCATAAAATTGCATGCAATCCAGATTAAATACCAGGCCCATGATAAAAAGAATTATACATTGAATCTCATCGATACGCCGGGGCATGTGGACTTCACCTACGAGGTTTCACGTTCGCTTGTCGCCTGCGAAGGTGCGATACTTGTAGTAGATGCAACTCAGGGTGTTGAAGCACAGACTATTTCCAATCTCTATCTCGCCATCGATGCCGGACTTGAAATCATACCTTTTATCAATAAAATCGATCTGCCGAGCGCTAAAACGATGATCGACACAGTGAAAAAGCAAGTGATCGATCTTATCGGCTGTAAAGAAGAAGAAATTCTCATGGGCAGTGCAAAATCCGGATTGGGAACTGAAGAAGTACTCGAAGCCATCGTTACGCGTACATACGCACCGAAAGGCAATCCGGGCGCACCGTTGCAAGCATTAATTTTTGATTCTGTATTCGATGAATACCGCGGAGCAGTTGCCTATATTCGTGTTATGGAAGGAACGATCCGTGAAAAAGATAAAATTCGTTTTTTCTCGAACGGCAAAGAATTTCAGGCAGAAGATGTCGGTGTTCTTGAAATGCAGAAGAAACGAACCGGCTCACTTTCTGCAGGCAACGTCGGTTATGTAATTGCTAATGTTAAAGATGTGCACGATACGAAAGTCGGCGACACAATCACACTGGCAGATAATCCTGCTGCGGAACCGCTTCCGGGTTACAAAGAAGCCAAACCAATGGTCTTCAGCGGTATGTATCCGTCCAACAGCGACGATTTCGGCGAGCTGCGCGACGCACTCGACAAATTAAAATTAAACGACTCTTCACTCATTTTCGAACCGGAATCCTCTGTTGCATTGGGCTTCGGCTTCCGGGCGGGATTTCTAGGACTTCTCCACATGGAGATCGTTCGCGAAAGGTTGGAACGCGAATACAATCAAAACCTAATTAATACGGTACCGAACGTCGAATACCGCGTTACAAAAACAGACAAAGAAATTATATATGTAGACAACCCCGCTTTGATGCCTGATGCCGGCAAAATTGAGAAAGTGGAAGAACCGTTCGTGAAAGCACAAATCATCACACCGACAGAATATATCGGCAATATTATGAAACTTTGTATGGACCGCCGCGGTATTCACCGGAACACCACTTATCTCAGCCCGGAACGGGTAGATATCTGCTTTGAACTGCCGTTATCCGAAATTATCTTCGATTTTTACGATAAACTCAAGTCGCTCACGCGCGGATATGCTTCTTTAGACTATGATTTCCTCGATTATTGCGATTCTGACCTCGTAAAACTGGATATATTATTGAACGGGGAGCCGGTTGATGCACTTTCCACTATTGTACACCGTGCAAAATCGTACGAATGGGGACGGCGGCTCTGCAGGAAACTTCGGGAGCTTATTCCTCGTCAAATGTTTGAGGTGGCAATACAAGCTGCTATCGGCAGCAAAGTGATTGCACGTGAATCACTCAGCGCTATCCGAAAGAACGTGCTGGCAAAATGCTACGGCGGCGATATCACACGAAAAAGAAAACTGCTGGAAAAACAAAAAGAGGGCAAGCGGCGGATGAAACGGGTAGGCAGCGTCGAGGTACCGCAGGAAGCATTCCTTGCCGTTCTATCATTGGAAGAATAATTGATAAAATACAATAATCAATAATACAAATAACAAACTGATTCAAGCTTTAAATGTTGATAATTGATATTTAAGAAACTTATCGAAAAAATTCATATTAACACAAGGACAAATATGAGCAGCGACAAAAAACAAAAAAAAGAAGAGCAGCCAACTCCACATACTTTCAAAGAGAAAGCCGCGGCATTTCTGAAAGAATTCGGCATTGTAATAGGCCTTTTTCTTATTATCAACAACTTTGTCGTTGCATCTTTTCTCGTTCCAACCGGATCGATGGAAAATGAAGTGATGACCGGTGAACTACTGTTTGTCAACAAATTTATTTACGGCGGAACATCACCGCGTAATATTCCCTTCACAAACGTGCGTTTACCATGGTTTCGTATTCCGGCATTCCGGGATGTGAAACGCGGCGACGTTATCGTATTTGTCTTCCCGGGTATGCGTGATGAAGTCGCACCTGCAGATTTTACTTTCTACCTTAAACGGTGTGTTGGATTATCAGGCGATACAATTCAAATTCGTGACCGTGTATTGTTTGTGAATGGAAAAATGCTGCCGTTACCTCGAAATGTCAGATTTGACCGCAGCTGGTCAGTACCTGAAAACGAATACGACGATCGTACCTTTCCTGTCGGCTCAGGATGGAACGAGGATAACTACGGTCCGCTTGTCGTCCCAAAACAAGGAATGACGATTCCATTAACTTTGCAAAATTTTTCCGCCTGGCAGGTATTCATAAAGCGTGAAGGGCATACGGCTGAAACAGCCGATGGAGCAGCTCTGATTGACGGAAAACCCGCAACATCATACACTGTACAGCGCGATTATCTTTTCGGGATGGGCGACCATCGGGATAACAGCCTTGACGGCCGATATTGGGGTTTTATTCCGAAAGAAAATCTTGTCGGAACACCGATGATCGTCTACTGGTCATGGAACTCCGATCTCCCGATCTATGATATCTTCGGCAGACTCGCATCAGTACGCTGGGGCCGCATCGGTTCACTTATTAAATAATGCAGGAGCAATCTGTTAATAGTATACACGAGGATCAATCTGTTCATGCCCGGCCGGAAGAAAAAAGCCGTGCATCAACGCTCATTGAATACGGTAAAACGATCCTCGTCACGGTGCTTGCAGCCCTCCTTTTAAAAACATTTGTCCTCGATGCGTATCGCATTCCTTCAGCATCAATGGAACATACGCTTCAAATAGGCGATTTTCTTTTAGTTAACAAACTTGCCTATGGTTTGCGCACACCGCGTCATCTGCTGCTTGTTGCCGGAACTATACCTTCATTCACAATATCTTTTTTTCAAAAAGTCCACCGCGGAGATGTTATCGTATTCGAACTCCCCGGTAAAAATGATATAATTGCAAATCCGGAAAGCATTCATTACATCAAGCGTTGCGTCGGATTGCCGGGTGATACACTGGAAATTTATGCCGGCCTAGTGTATGTAAATAAAATCCTCGATCCCTTCCCTCCTTACGGTATTCAACCTGACTATCCTAACGTAAATCTGCCTCAACGGAATCCTGCAATATTCCCCGAAGGTTCAGCATTCAGTAATACCGACTACGGGCCGATCGTTATCCCGAAGAAGGATGATATCCTGAAGCTTGAACCGGCAACTCTCTCTCAATGGCGCAGACTTATCGAACATGAAGGGCACACCGTTCAAACTGCAGATAAGATTTTAATTGACGGTGCTGCGGCGTCGGAATACCATGTCCAAAAAAATTACTATTTCGTCCTCGGCGATAATCGCGACAACAGCATGGACAGCCGCTATTGGGGTTTCGTAGCGGATGATCAGATTATTGGTGAAGCATTATTAATATACTGGTCGTGGGATACTGAAGTATCAGCATCATGTACCTCATCGGATAAGCTGTCATCGATTCGCTGGAATAGGATTGGGACATTGATAAAATAATAGGTGAATGAACGATTAGGCAATTGAGTAAGAAAACGAAATATTTAAAACCAAACATTGGCTTCGATTTACATCCATATTCCCTTCTGCGAGCATAAGTGCATCTACTGCGATTTTTATTCCATTGTACCTGTTGAATCAATAACAGGCGGCCGCTCGCTGATAAGTCAGTTCCTATCCGCACTGAAAACGGAGATCAATCTTCGGGCCGAGGACGGGCATTTCAAAGAACCGTATGAGACAATTTTCTTCGGCGGCGGGACACCTTCCCTTCTTCATCCGTCTGAAGTAGAAAATTTACTTAACATACTCGCATCCCGGTTTACAATTCAGACGAATGCCGAGATTACACTGGAGACAAATCCGGGAACGGTGGATAGAGATAAACTCCGGGCATTACGGTCTGCCGGCATTAACCGCATCAGCATCGGAATTCAATCATTCCGCGATGAAGATTTGAAATTTTTAACCCGCATCCATACCGCATCCGAAGCAAAACAGTGCGTGAAAGATTGCTATGCCGCCGGATTTGAGAATGTCAGTTTCGATCTCATATTCTCACTTCCCCGCCAGACTTTGGGAAAATGGCAATCGACCCTCGAACAAGCCATCGAACTTCAACCCAAACACATCTCATGCTACAGTCTTATTATAGAGCCGGAGACACCGCTATTTGGTATGATTCACTCAAATCAGGTAACCTCAATTGATACTGAACGCGATGCCGATTTGTATGAATTCACCATCGATTTTCTGACTTCTCATGGATACGAACAATACGAAGTATCAAACTTCGCCAAAACTGCTGCGGCAGGCAAATTAAATTTCAGATGCCGCCACAATCTCAATTACTGGAATCACTCAAATTATCTCGGCTTTGGACCATCTGCACATTCATTTTGGAAGGATGAACGCTCGTGGAACATATCTAATCTTAAAACCTACATAAAAAAAATAAACGAGCGCACTCTCCCTCTTGCAGGCAGAGAGCATCTTACCGAAGCCCAATTCCGCGAAGAATCGATATTTCTCGGCTTACGAAGCGAGGGAATCGACCTGGAAGAATTTCGCCGGCGGTTTTCACGTGATCTATCAATAGAAAATGCTGCCGTTATTTCTGAGTCAGTTCAACAAAATAATGTTCGGTTGGAGAACGGACGAATACGGCTTACCGCAAAAGGATATGTACTCTGTGATGAAATCTGTCAGAAGTTTCGTTGAGCTTTTCAATATTTCTTGAAGTTCAAGCCTTTTCCTTATACATTGATTGAAGATTTTATACAGAAAAATCTTAGAAAGAATCTATGGAACATAAGAGACTAAATAGACTTATTGCATTAACAGTTTTCCTCGTGCCTCTTGCAGTGTACATTAAAACTCTCGCGCCTACCGTCGTGTTCTGGGATGTAGGTGAATTTTGTGCTGCGGCATTTTCATTGCAGGTGCCTCATCCGCCCGGTGCACCGCTGTTCCTGCTTCTTGCACGCATTTCTTCGATGATTCCGTTGGCTTCCGACATTGCTGTCAGAATGCACATCCTGTCTGCTTTTGGTTCCGCAATAGCATGCGGACTGCTTTATCTTATTATTGTCGATTTGATAGTCATGTGGAAAGGAATTCCATCTACGATCTTCGAACGCATCGTAACTTACGGTTCAGCGGTTATCGGTGCGCTTTCACTGGCATTTACAATCACCTTCTGGTTTAATGCCGTCGAAGCCGAAGTGTACGGGCTCAGTATGACGTTTATTGGATTGATTATTCTTCTCGGACTTCGTTGGTACGAACGTGCAGATAAAGACAGCGGTGATCGTTATATCCTTCTCATTGCTTACATTGTGGGCATTTCCGTCGGTGTGCATCTGCTGGCGGTGCTTTCATTGTTCCCCGTAATGTTATTATGGTATTTTCGGAACAACAAATTCCAGTGGAAATCCTTTATCAAGTTCGGTGCCGGAGCTTTAATTGTTTTTTTTATTATCTATCCGGGAGTTGTTACAGTTCTTCCCTCCCTTCTCGACGGCGAAGCCGGCGGAACAAAAAGTGAGATTATCACTTTCATACCGATCGCTCTTCTTCTCGGCGCAGTCTACGGCGTATATTATTCCATACGGGAAAAGAAGCGGCTGCTGAATGTCGTGCTGCTTTCATTTTTATTTATTGTACTCGGTTATTCGACTTATACTATGGTCTACATTCGAGCGAATGCTCATCCGCCGATGAATGAGAACGATCCGAGCACTCTGGGAAGGCTTGTTTCGTATCTTAACCGCGAACAGTACGGCAATGCTCCGATTGTAAATCGTCGTTGGGACACTGATCCCCAAAAGAAACAATATCACCAAAATTACACCAGCGATTTGGACTATATGTGGCGATACCAGATAAAACACATGTATCTTAGATATTTTGGATGGAACTATATCGGTTCGGAAGGCGATTTCAAAAATGCCGGTGTGAATTGGAAACAGTACTATTTGATCCCGTTCCTGCTGGGTTTACTGGGCGCGTACTACCAACAGCGTAAACAACCGTATATCAGCTTCACCATGATCGTTACCTTCATTATTATGGGCGTCGTTCTTGCGCTTTACCAAAATCAACAAGAACCGCAGCCGCGCGAGCGCGATTATTTCTACGTAGGTTCATTCTTTGTTTTTTCAATCTGGATTACTTACGGCATTCTCGCATTGATCGATTTCATAAAAAGTAAAATTAAGGCACAGGGGACAAATCAAATCATCGGATACGGAATAATTGCGCTGGCATTCATATTTGTGCCTTTTAAGATGTTCGTTTCTAATCTTCACCAGGCAAATCGGGCCGGAAATTATGTAGCATGGGACTATTCATACAACATGCTTCAAAGCTGTGAAAAAGATGCGATTCTAATAACCAACGGCGATAATGATACATTCCCACTCTGGTACTTACAGGATGTCGAGGGCATCCGGCGTGATATTCGCATCGTGAATTTAAGTCTGGCAAATACACAATGGTATATTAAGCAATTGAAACATGAAACGCCGTATGGTGCAAAAACAGTACCTATCTCGATTCCGGATATAGATATTGAAAACATCCAGCCGGTGCGATTTGAACCGCGGTGGATGGAATTACCGGTCGACCCGGAAATTGTCCGTAAATATTCTATCGAGAGTAACAATGATATGTCACTGCTTGACACTTCCGTCACAAAAAGCAATGTGATACGATTTTTCATGCCTAACACAATACAGGATGGAAATATCAAAGCGATTCGCATACAGGATATTATGGTGTACGATATTATAATGACGAACAACTGGCGGCGGCCCATCTATTATGCGTTAACAGTATCGGATGATTGTAAAATAGGTCTGCGCGATTATTTGCAATTGGCGGGATTAGCCTTTAAGCTGGTTCCGTTCAAATCACGCAACTATTGGTCAAATTTAAACGAACCGGTACTGCGTCAGAATATTTTCACCGACATTAAACAGTTTGCTAAGGAACCGCAATACGGATTCAGATGGCGCGGATTTCAGGACAGCACAACATATTACGATGAAGACACGCGCCGATTACTGACTTCAAATTACAGAAACATGTTTTTTTCCTACGCGTTATATTGCTCTCAAGTTAAAAATGAACCGCACAAAGTAACGGCAATTCTCGATCGAATGGAGCAGGTTCTGCCGCAGCGTTCTATTCCGATGGACTATCGTCTTAAACATGACGTGGCTTCATTATATAATATGGCAGGCAATAAGGATCGCTCTCGTCAATTACTGAACGAAATCATACTTGAACTCAAACAAGTGATTAGTCGTCCTGTTACCGGTCAGTTATCGCAGTACAATCCGTATATTATTCTCTATTATTGCTATGATGAACTTGAAATGTATAAGGAAGCTGAGGACATCCTGCCGCTCATCAAGTCCGCCTATCCGAAAGAAAAGGGAATTGATCAAATAATCGAACAACTGCGCTCTCAGATTCAGATGAAACGAGCAAGTGCAATGACTGCACAAAAGCAGCAGTTAAAATAAACAATTGAGAATAGTAATTCAGCCCATATATCGTATATAAGCAGACGCCATTGAAGGAGAATTATGAAACAAAAAACCGCACTTGTTATCGGTATTACAGGCCAAGATGGCTCGTATCTCACAGAGTTACTGCTTGCCAAAAACTACCAAGTAGTGGGAATGATGCGCAAGACTTCCGCTGTACCAAGTTCTCATATCGCACATCTCGCAAATAAAATCCATATTGCATACGGTGATCTGCTCGATACGTTTTCCATTGCAGAGACCATTCGTTCTTACAAGCCGGATGAGATTTACAATCTCGCAGCTCAATCTTACCCGGGTGAATCATGGCGGCTTGCCATTGAGACAGCAGAGATCACCGGTATCGGTGCTCATCGTGTCTACGAAGCAGTGCGGTATGTAAAACCGGATTGCCGTATCTACCAGGCTTCTTCGTCAGAAATGTTTGGAACACCGACTATAGTCCCGCAAAACGAACGAACACCGTTTGCACCGGTAAATCCGTACGGCGCCGCTAAACTCTATGCACATACTATGGCACAGATCTACAATACGAGTTATAAGCTCTTTATCACATGCGGAATTCTGTTCAATCACGAAAGCCCAAGGCGCGGGATGCATTTCCTGACACAAAAAGTTGCGTATGGGGCAGCTTGCATAAAACTCGGTATACTTAATTCCCCCGATCTCAACGAGCAGGGCGAACCGATCGTCAAAGACGGGAAAATTGCACTCGGCAATTTGGATGCAAAACGCGACTGGGGTTTTGCGGGCGATTATGTGGAAGCTATGTGGATGATGCTGCAGCATGAAAAACCGGATACATACGTCATAGGTACAGGAGAGGTTCGTACCGTACGGCAATTGTGCGAAACGGCATTCAATAGTATCGGTATGGACTGGCAGAAATACGTTGTTGTCGATCCGCGGTTTATTCGCCTGACAGAAACCGGGACAACTGTTGCAGATGCTTCAAAAGCAAAAACTAAGCTTGGCTGGTCGCCGCATACATCGTTCACAGATTTAGTGAAAATGATGGTGGATCATCAAATAGACCGATTGAAGAATCATAAAAAATAGTTTGCTTTTCTTAGATCAGATTTCAAGAAAAGCACTCCTCCCCTTTATCCCCTCCTCGTGGAGGAGGGGATAAACCTGCGCTTTTCAGACGGGCAGGAGTGGTGAAATAAAGGTGCTACGAAACAACAGATAGACTACATCGACATATGAAAATTCTTCTTCTTAATTGGCAGGATATAAAGAATCCATACGGAGGCGGCGCCGAGGTGTACCTACATCAAATATTTCAACGGCTTGCCGCGCAAGGCCATGAGATTACGCTCTTCTGTTCACATTTTCACTGCGCTCCCGCCGAAGAAGAAATTGACGGAATCCGCATCGTTCGAAAAGGAAGCCGCAACCTGTTCAACTATATTGTTCCGGTCGAATACGCGAAACGTTTCCGTCACGAGCGATATGACATCGTTATAGACGATATCAATAAAATTCCGTTTTACACACCGCTGTTTATTCGGAAACCGCTGCTGGGAATGGTGATGCACTTGTTCGGTAATGCAATTTTTAAAGAAGCTTCTATCCCGGCATCGGCGTACGTGTATGCCGCAGAGCGTCTTGCTCTTTCGGTGTATAGAAATACTCCGCTGGCGGCAATTTCTAAAAGCACAAAGGAAGAATTAATTTCGCATGGATGCAGGGAAGAAAATATTTTTCTTGTTCCGTGTGCCGTCAATCACTCAACGTACCGGCAGATTCCGGGAATTAATCGAATCGAGCCGTTAATCGGTTATGTCGGGAGAATAAAAAAATATAAAAGCGTCGATCATTTATTGCATGCTTTCGCAATTGTTCTGAAAGAACTTCCGCAGGCAAAACTCGCCGTTATCGGAGAAGGCGACGGCAAACCTGAATTCCAGAAAATAGCGCACGAACTTCATATCGATCATGCAACAACATTTACCGGATTCCTTCCTCTGGACCAAAAAGTACGGTTACTGAACCAGATGCAGATTGTCGTGAATACGTCTGCTAAGGAAGGTTGGGGATTAACGGTCACAGAGGCAAACGCTTGCGGGGCGCCTGCAGTCGCGAGCGATGTTCCGGGACTGCGCGATGCCGTGATCGACGGTGAAACCGGACTGCTCTACGAATACGGGAACATCGAACAGCTTGCGGGAAAAATTCTTCTCCTCCTCCGCGACGAACGACTCCGCACGCGATTGACGGCAGGTGCGCTGTCCTATGCTCAGTCTCTTACATGGGATGCTTCCGCTAAAACCATGCTCGATGTAATAAAGAATGTTCTGGCAAATAAAAGATAATCTCTTCGGCTGCGTCATTATTATTCTTGTTTTTCAGTATATAAAAAAATGAAATTAAATCTTATATCATTATTTAATCTCTCATTATGTTTAATAATTTCATGCTACGGCTGTGATAATACGGTAAAAAATGAAGACCCATCGAATAGTACATTAATAGTATATCCTGAATTTACCGATGAGACCAAGGTAACCATAAATGGTTATTATTTGGATGCAATGGAACCGTTCATTACTAAAGACGGCAGTTTCCTGTTTTTCAACAGCCTGAATGACGGACAAAATACAAACCTGTATTATGCTGCTAAACTGGATGAAACTAACTTTGATTTTAAAGGTGAAATAACAGGTGTGAACGGAAAACCGCCGCATCTCGATGCCGTTGCCAGCATGGATGAAAATAATAACTTCTATTTCTTATCCACAAGGGATTATCCGAATATAATTCAGAACTATCAGACCGGTGAATTTAATAATGGGAATGTAGTTAATGTCCGGCCTTTAAAAGGCAATATTTATATCAATTCTCCGGGCTGGATTATTATGGATGCTGAAATAAACAAGGACGGTAATTTGTTATTCTATAGTAATACACATTTCAGCGGCGGCACCATACCTGATGAATCAATGCTCGGGATAGCGGAAAAAAGCGATTCCTTGTTTAACAAAATCTCTTCTTCAGGCATTATTCTGAAAAATATTAATGATTCAAATTATGTGGTTTATGCTCCTTCCTGCTCTTCCGATGGCAAAGGACTGTATTTCACAAGATTTAAAAAAGGAACGCTTACAACCGAAATTTGTGTTTCAATGAGAGACGATATTTATGATATTTTCAGCGAACCAAAGAGAATAGAAATTCCCGGAATTACCGTAGAGGCTTCCACAATAACAGATGACGGAAAAAGAATATACTACCATAAAAAACTTGCAGATAATATGTATCATATTTTTACAACGAAAAAGAAATGAAATTATCTGATATCGGATATGATGCGTGGTTTCAGCAGAAACGGGATGAACTCAAAAAACCGGAATTAAGTGCTGCGCGAATAACCAGAGTTGACCGCGAGCGGTATCTGGTGAGGAATGAACAAGACGAAATACAGGCAGAAGCAACAGGCAATCTTCTCTACTCGGCGGAATCAAATCAGAATCTTCCCTGCGTAGGAGACTGGGTTCTTGTTCAATATTACAATGACCACACGCTTGCTATCATTCATAATGTAATTCCTCGAAAAACTTACTTGCATCGAAAAGCGGCCGGTAAAAAAATCGATTATCAAATAATTGCATCAAATATTGACGTTGCGTTTATAGTACAATCCTGCGATAACAATTTCAATATTCGGCGAATGGAACGGTATCTTGTTATGGCAAACGAAGGCCGCATAAAACCGGTTATCCTGCTCAGTAAATCCGATCTTATCAGCACTGAAGACTTAAATAAAAAAATTGATGAGATAAAGCGTGCTCACATCATAGTGGGAATAATTGCATTCAGTAATACAACAGGAGCAGGACTGGAAACAATCCGGCAAAATCTGGAAAAAGGAAAAACATACTGCTTACTCGGATCATCGGGTGTCGGTAAAACAACACTCCTCAATCACCTGCTCGACAGAGAAGAGTTCGAGACCAATCCAGTACGTGAAAAAGACGGAAGAGGGCGGCATACAACATCCCGCCGTCAGTTGACATTGCTTGATAACGGTGCTCTTTTTATAGATACGCCCGGTATGAGAGAGCTCGGCATGCTTGCAGTCGGAGATAGTATTGACGAAAGTTTTGCCGATATTCAGGAACTCTCTGTAAATTGCCGTTTCAAAGATTGCACTCATACCAAGGAAACCGGCTGTGCAATACTCAAAGCGATTGAAGAGGGCGTTCTGGATGAATCGCGATATCAAAGCTATCTTAAACTGATGAAGGAGTCCGAATTCTACGAAATGTCATACGCTGAGAAGCGCAAAAAAGATAGACAGTTTGGGCGCATGGTCAATGTTGCAATGAAACAAATGAGAAAGAGAAAACCGTCGAGGTAGAGTTCCCACCAAACAGATAGCGTCTATATAAAAGAATGTCAAGTAAAAACACTCCACCGCTGAAAAAGAGACGACTTTTTTTCTTGGACATTCCGTCTCGCTTCCTCAACATTGAAGACGATGAGATAAAAACTGTTCTATTTTGATCTTACTTTGCTCGATCACGTTTTCTATGCGTCTATCAGAACTCTCTGCTGAGATGATGTAATAATCCCAGACGGGGTTACGGCAAATTTGAGTATAAAACGGGAGAGGGCTAACCGGGCAGATGGCAATTGCTCGATAAAGAATAACCGATATTGCACGCCGTAGCTTTGAGCTCTCTCTCCTACTATTGAGATCTCTATCTTTTTGACAGAAACATCTTATGCATCGTGGTCAACGTGCTCCAAGACGGAAAAATAAATGTATCATCACGCTATTGTTCTGTCCTCTGATTGTTTTTCTGATAAGGTATAAATCGTTGACCATTCTTGAGCATACCGTAACTCACCTTTGCTATATACCGCGCTACCGCATTTCGTGCATTGTGTTCTGCAAGACATCTAGCAATAAGCCAGTCATAATATCTCCGCATTGGATTATTTTTTCCGCTTAAACACGACATCGCAGCTAATTTATAAACACTTTTCAATCGTCTGCAGCAACGTGGTCGCCTGTTGTAAAATGTCCTAGTTCCAATGCCTTTTGTTGATTCAAAACCCTTACTCCAGCTCGCACCAAGTCTTCATATGAACTGACTAACGAACGTAACTCGTAAAGTGTGTTGACACTATGAAATACTTCTTTCAATAAGCCGGCACATAAGAGTATACAGAGTTTTCCTGCATCCAATTTGTCTGTCTTAGGCCCATCAAAGAGTAGACGATTTCGGTATGGGTCACAGATGATGATTCGATCCACATAATCAACTAGTTCCAAATATAACCATTGTGCCGTTGTAGTCTCCTCCAGGGCTAGTAGTTTTCGCCCTTTTAACAATGTCAGGTATTCTTGTACTTCCTTGATGTCTGTGGGCCGTTCGTGAACTTTTATTGCCTTTGATCGTCGATTCATGTATGCTATTGCCATCACTTTCATTGACCAATCAATCGCTATGTAGTGCTCATAGCTGCCGACCATCTCGCTGTTGCCTTTTATTGTCTGTTGTGTTACTTTATTGCTGTTCATTTAGGTCTTCTTTCTTTTGTGAAATACCATTTTTTTCCATTCGTAAAATACGAATGCTTGTATCACTAAGAAAGCGAGACCTTTTATAATTTACCGGGCAGGCTCATCAGGTAAATTGGTATAAAAACACAAAAGCCGGGTCCACTGGCCCAGCTTTGTAACAGCACTGCGGTTGTCTGATTTACTTACCGCTTTATTGTGTACGTCGTCCCATACGTTCGCGACGTTCTTTCTGCATAACATCATACTTCTTTGCCTGATCTTTCGTCAGAACGGAATTAATTTTTTTATCAGATTTCTGCATAATTTCTTGCATGGCAGTTCGCATCGAATCACGATTGTCAGAATACTTTTCAAATGCCGCGGTCATTTCTTTGCTCTGTTTATCAAGAATTATCGTAACTTTTGCAGCCTGTTCATCACTCAGTTTCAAACTATCGTTCAAAATCTTCACACGTTCTTCTGTTGACATTCGCATAGGCTGTGCTTGTGCATATGCAGACAACAGTATTGCAAATCCAATGACTAGTACCAGTCCTACGGCCATTCGCTTGATTGCGGTTGACATATGTTTATCCTTTCTTAATTTATAAATGCGTTTGATTAAATAACTCTAGACGTATTAACTGCTTGATGAATAGACGAATACTGGCCTGAAAAGTTACTGTAACTGAATATATTTATTAAATTTATTGTATGTTAAGGTCATTATATGTATCCCATTTTCTTGGATAGGGACTTCCTTTAGCGTGGTCTGTATGAGAACTTATTGGATTTTCCAGCTTTATCTAACGCTATTGCTATCGCTTGCTTTTATGATCGTCAGCTGTACATCAGTTCGCTGATATCCTTGCTTTCTACTTTTGTCACACACACTACACTTCACTCCACAATAAAATTCCTATTTCGAATTTCAGTGCCCGCAATCTTTGATTCAACTCTCTGATTCAATAGGTCATACAGTCATTCAAGTATCATCATAACATTTATCTCTGTGTCTGTGTATGATCGGAAGCAGAAGTCATTTTTCGAATCATCATACTACTCTATTAATTCGCGCGGCCAGAACTCAAACCCGCTCAGGTATTCGCCGGTGACTTTGCGGTGGAGATTTGTGGATGTGAGGTTGATTAACTGTCATATTTGTTCTCCCGTGATTAGGTGCCAGAGCACAGCAAAACAACACTGGCCCGGTATCAAATCCACCGACGTTATTGAATCGATCTTTGCCAGTGTGAAGCTCAGAACAAATGCTGTAAAGCGAATACCTTCACGGGAATCTGCATTGTATCTTGTTTTTTAAACTTGTTTCAGCACAATAACAAAGGTTCAGAAAAATCAATGCTTATAAACTTGTAAATGTTACAATTATCCAATTAAAACTATAATCTACGCCCAGGTTACGGCGGGTCGCTTAATTATTTTAAAAAAACTATTGACATTAACTCATTATTGTATTAATATGGTTAATAAAATTAACTTGTTTATATTAGTATCAATATTCATATTTAAATATAAAACAATGGACAAAACAATGGACAAAATAACTTTAACACCTGAAGAAAGTCTCTTGTTAATAACAAAGACTATTCAGGAAACAAAAAAAAGATTTGAAGAAAATGGATTCTTGTTCTTATTTTGGGGCATGCTTATCTTTTTTGTATCACTAAGTCAGTTTGTGCTCACAAAACTTGAACTAAACAAGATCGTTTACATAGAAAATTATACAATTCGTAACTGGCCTGTTTTATTATACCCGTTGATTGGTGGAATAATTACTTTAATATATGTTAAAAAAACATATAAAAAATTACCAAAAACCATCCTTGGAAATATATCTTGGGCTATGGGTTGGTTACTGGGTTCAAATTTTATGATATTAGGTTTTTTCTTGGGGGACACACTCAGTGGACACCTTATCCCTATATTTTTAATTTTATATGCCTTCGTGTGCATAATCAGTGGAGTTTCAATTAGTTTTAAACCGCTTATAATTGGAGGTATTCTGCTAAATTTGTTTGGATTTGCTGCTTTTTACATCAACTGGCAATACCAGCCGTTAATGTTTACAGCAGGCTCATTAGTAGCTTTAATAATTCCAGGTATTTTACTCAACAAAAACAAAAAACAGGAAAATGTTTAAAGAATTAGATCCTATATTACATTCACAACTTCGGTTGTCAATTGTCTCCATTTTAATTACAGTAAATGAAGCCAATTTTAATTTTATAAAAGAAACTGCTCATGCTACATCAGGCAATACAAGTATCCAAATAAATTATTAAACAACAAATATTAGATAAAACCATGAACAAAACAAATTTAACACCGGAAGAAAGTCTCTTGTTAATTACAAAAACAATAGAAGAGACTAAACAAAGATTTCAAGAAAACGGCCACATTATTATTTTGTGGGGCACAATAACGTTTATTGTATTTTTAAGCCAGTATATTCTAGTACTATTGGAATTGCACAAGGTGATGGACATAATGTGGACTTGTATTTTATTTCCGCTTGGGGGGGTCTATACATATATATATTTTAGGAGAAAAGTAGAAAAGAAAAATATACCCATGACTATCATTGGAAGGACAATAGGAACAATGGGATGGGTGTTTGGTGTGAATCTTTTGATATTAGGTTTTATTTTTGGCCGTCAACTTGATAAAGCCGCTGTCCCAATATTTTTAATTCTCCTTGCTTTGTTTATAATTATGACCGGAATATCCCTCAAATTTAAACCTCTTACAATCGGCGGTATCTTACTGAATATAATTGGATTTGGTACTTTCTTAATTAATACGGATTATTATGGGCTTAGCATGATGGTAGGATCAGTAGTAGGATTAATTATACCGGGAATACTACTCAATCGGGCAAATAGGAAAGAACATGTTTAACGATTTAGATCCCATATTACACTCGCAGCTTCGTTTGTCAATCGTTTCGATTTTGATGTCGGTAGATGAAGCGAATTTTAATTTTATAAAAGAAACTACGAAGTCTGCTGCAGGCAATATAAGTATCCAGATAAAAAAATTACAGAAGGCGGAATATGTTAAAGTTAAAAAAACTTTTAAAAATAATTATCCAAATACTACAATATCAATTACAAGTAAAGGAATAAAAGCATTTGAGGACTATGTAAATAATCTAAAAAAATATATAAATCCAAAGTAATATTTTTTTACCAATATAGTTTATAATATTAACTACTTAAAAGGATTAATTATGAAAACCACAGTATTAAGCATTATGATTTTTATTCTGACTTTTATCTTGACTTCTTGCAGTTTTGAATCATCACAGAAAATAGAAAGAATGAAGTTTGCCGAATTAAGAGATTCGGTATTTTCAAGATTTATTAAAATAAAAGAGGATACGGCAAACTTTGAGAATTGCATAATAATAAAACCATTTAATAAAGTTTTGATGGGTACTTTCATTAATATCAAGTTGGATAATTTGCCGCAGAATAAAAATGTTACATTGCATGCCTATCGTAGAAATTGGGAAGGTCTTATTTATTCATTTGCCTGCTTTAAGACTGACAGCAAAGGACAAATACAACTAAATAATGATAAACCAATATCAGCAACTTATTCAGGTGCCGATTCTTTGGGTATTTTTTGGTCTATGACAAAACCAACCTATATAAATGAAGAGTTACCATTTGAAATACAAAATCTGAAATTAAATACGATATATTTTCAATTAGAAGTAGATGGAAAAATATTTTCAAAAGATGAACTTCAGCTAATTTTAGAAACACCCGATATTTATAGTGAGGAAATTAAAAATAAAGATATGATAGCAAATTTATATTATCCCAAAAACAAACAAAACTTACCACTTATAATTATGTTAGGAGGTTCGGATGGTGGAATTAGACAAGTAGATGATCGTGCTAAAATAATTTCTTCTCATGGTTATGCGGTAATGGCCTTAGGCTATTTTGGTATGGAAAATCTCCCAAAGAATCTGGAAAGAATACCTGTTGAATATTTTTTCAACTCAATCAATTGGGTCAAAGAAAAACAATTCATTGATACTAATAAGATTGTAATTTTAGGCTTTTCAAAAGGTGGAGAAGCTGCTTTATTGGTAGCATCCATGCGTAGAGATATTAAAGGTGCAATAGCATTCGTACCAAGTAATGTTAGATGGCAGGGAATACCCGATGGACCTAGTTTTATTAGTAAATCATCATGGACATCCAACGGTAAAGATCTTCCTTACCTTAAGTGTAGCATTGGCTTTTCGTTTTTTTGGAAATTTATCACCAATTCTAAACAGATAGAATTGCGTGAAATCTTTAACCCAATTATTACTGAGGATAAATCAATAATTGAACCGGCACTTATTGAAGTTGAAAAAATAAACGGTCCCGTTTTACTGATTGCAGGAAAAGATGATAAGGTATGGCCCTCTTATGATATGTGCCAAATGATGAAAAATCGATTAGATAGTTTAAAATTTGAGCATCAAATTGAGTGTTTAAATTATGATAATACCGGGCATCTTATTTATGGACCAGATCTAATGCCAACTATAAATTATAAATATGATCAAATAGATGTGGGAGGTAAGGATTCAGAGAATTCTGCTGCACAAATTGATTCATGGAATAAAATGATTGGTTTTCTTCAAAAATATTTTCCTGTAGAATAATATTATTAACTGCTTAAAAGGATAAAATATGAAAACAACAATATTTGTTTTAATGATTTCCATTCTAATGGAATTAAGTTGCGCCCAGAATAACTTGCAAAAGGATGATGGGCAAATTCTGAAAAACACTTTTAAGGACGATATCTCGGTACTAAACTTCTATCGTCAATATAGTTCATTTACCGATCCAGGGAAATTTAAATATTTATATGAAAATCTTCCTGATTCTTTACCAGAGCTTTGTAGTCTCATTCGATCACAGTTTATACACCCCTATGCCGAATTGCCAAAATATCGTGAGCAAATTCCCAAAGAGAGGTGGAATGAATCATTCAAGTATTCGACAGTTCAAACGATTCTGGAAGGGCTTGTTACTTATAATGCCTCCGGTTTGATAAAAGACCGGAAACCTGAAGAGCGGCTGATCTTGGGCTGCAGAGAAAATGCCGTCCTGCTTGCGTCCATACTTAAATATCGCGGTATTCCGGCCAGGGTCCGTACCGGACATGTCACCTATTTAAGACCCGGATTTCATTTGAGTCATACGATCTGTGAAGTGTGGAACGACCACGAAAACCGCTGGATGCTTGTGGACCCCAGTATGGTCAAGATTGATTTCAGCCGAGAAGAGTTTGACTTCAGTCACGAGTTATGGTTAAAATTGCAGAATAAGGAAATAGATCCCGGCCCATACGGATTCCCCGGCAGATATTCCGGATTTGTTTCGATTGTTGGAAAAGTATGTCCGGATCTGGCATCAATACTGGGCACCGAATACCCAGTTCATCATTATGCACCGATATTGGATTATGCTTTTGAAAACAACGACCAGCTGACCGATGAACATATAGAAATATTAAACAGAATAAGTGAACTCATGAAATCGCTTGATGCTGATAATCTTTTAAAATTACAGGATATCTATAATAGTACTCCTCAAATTCAAATAACAAAACAATTTAGTTCACAGTAAAATCGAAACTATTTATCAAGGGAAATAATCATGAAAACTTCAATCTGTGTATTTATCATTTCCATCCTGGCAGCCATTGGATACGGTGCTCAGGAAAATCAGACAAAATCTGTTGTTGCAAGCCAAATCAAGACAGAAGCGGATCTTCTGGATTTCTATAGACAGTATAGTTCATTTACCGATCCTGGCGAATATGAGTATTTGTATAAAAATCTTCCTGATTCTCTGCAGGAGCTTTGCCGTCTCATTAGATCACAATATAT
>CAZYAM010000049.1:0-19608 GCA_964645575.1 uncultured Ignavibacteriaceae bacterium | reverse complement strand
TCTGTTGATTTCAAAATATCTTAAATCAGCACTGACTTTAAAAAGGCTAAGATCGCCACCGACTGAAAACAGTCGAAGAATTATCTCGAGCAATGCAAGAAAAAAGAAAGGAAGAATTACCAAGGTCGAACAAAATAGTATCTTCTTTCGCCCTTTAACAACTAGTGTATCCATTATCTGTTGGTAAAAATATTTTCAGACTTCGCTTTTGAACAATTCTATCTTGTGCAAATCTATTACTCTCTCCCGAAGTTAACAATAATATATGATAATAATTATATATCCTTCCACTCTTTTTGATCACCATAAGTAGCATCAAGTTTATTCCACCAATTGAACTTTAAAATAAGAGAAGTAATAACAAGAACACTCAGGCAAATCATTAAAGAATTGAATTCGCGAAGCACTAAGAAAACAGGCGTCGCCATAAGCGTTATTTGCCATATTATTCCAACAAGTATATTTAGCATATCGCGACGAAAATTCTTATTTGCTACAAAATCGGGATCGATCTTTTTCACTTTTTCGCAGATAGGTTTCCAGAAACCCCAGGGGCGGACATTGTGGTAGAACTTCATCAGAACTTCATCACTTTCAGGTTTTGTTAAAAGTGTTGCGACGAAGCATCCGATTATTGAATTGAGAAAAATAATTGGAAAAGAATTCATACTCGGGTTTTCCGGTAAAGGCCAATTATTTAAAAAAGGAATGAATCCTAAATTATTTATTGTAAGAAATATTAAAGAAGTCGCAATACCTGAAACCATTCCCCAAAAATATCCATATCCATTGAAACGCCACCAATACCACTTTAAAACATTAGCTGCTGTATACCCGCCCCACAACGAAGCAACAATCCACAGTGCGGCTTGATTAATTGACTCAACAAAAAATCCGGTAGTAATTCCAACAACGACAACTATAATAGATGCGATGTAACTCATCCTGACATATTTTTTTGGATCTGCATGAGAATTGATATAACGTTTATATATATCATTTACTATATAAGCCGGAGCCGCGTTGACCGTTGCAGCGAAGTTACTCATAAATGCAGCAATAAAGCCGGCCATTAAGAGACCGAGCAAACCGACAGGGACATAATTTACAAGAACTTCAGATAGAATTCCCTCAAAATCAGGAGAAGTAATTGAGCTTTTATAAAGCATGTCAAAATTAGTAAGAGCAAGCACAGTTATGCCTGCAACCATAAAATAACGTGTCGGATTGAGAACAATACTAACCATAGAATTCATTTTAGCTGCTTCTTTCGGACTTCGCGTCGAAAGAATTCTCTGCATATCATAGTTGGGCGCAGGTCCGGCTGCTGCAACAAAGAATCCTTTAAAAAGCATCATACCAAAAAACAATCCAAAAACTGAATAACCGTCTGTTTTTATCCACTGATTAAATGCAACCACTTTTGTAGAAAGATGTGAGTTTACCGTAGACCAATCCAGATTCAAGTTCATTCCAAAAGCCATGTTTTTCCAGCCTTCCGGTATTACTTGATTAATCATATCCGGGGAAACGTGGACCATTGCAATAATGCCGATTGCAATCGCAGAAATTGAAAGAATACAGTATTGAAGAACTTCTGTTGCAACAACACTCATCATCCCGCCTTTTACAACATATAACGTTGTAATACCCATAAGAATAAGAGCATAAAGATTCTCATTCATTTGAGGGTATTGTGCCAGCGTTTCCGGATTCGTGACCAGCGCAGGTAAAAATGCAACAGCAAATTTTCCAATTCCTTTGAAACCGTAAGAGAGAAATCCGATTACACTTATAAGAGCAAAGATCACAACTATGATATGCGAAAGTGTAGCGCCCCTCCCAGTTCCAAATCGAGTTTTCATCCACTCCGCACCTGTCATGACATTTGACCTGCGAAGCCATGGAGATAAATAAACCATAAGGAATATTTGATTGAATACGGGCCAGATCCATGGTATCCAAATACTTTTCATTCCGTAAACTGAAAGCCAATACACCAGTAAAAGTGTACCGGAAATATCAAACATACCGGAAGCATCTGAAATGCCTAGTACCCACCACGGAATCCTGTTCCCTCCAAGAAAGTAATTATTCATATCCTTAGAGGCTTTTTTCGAAATATAGAATCCGATAAAAACAGTGGACGTTAAATATAACAGAATGATTCCGATATCAATGACATGTAAATTCATATATAAAGCTCCGATGGCTACAGAATGTTAAGTGTTGGCAAAAAAAAAGCGTCTGTGCAAAATCTGCCACAGACGCTCTCCTCGCATTTAGTTACTTAAGCAATATCATTTTCTTTGCTAACATTGTGTTCCCAGCTTCAAGTTTATAAAAATAAACACCGCTGGAAAGATTCTTAGCATTAAATGTCACGGTTTGAGATCCGGCATTTCTCATTCCATTTACCAATACTGCAACTTCTTTTCCTAATAAATCATAGACTGCGAGTTTTACTTTTACACTTTTCTCAAGTGTGAAAGAAATCTCGGTAGATGGATTAAAAGGATTCGGATAGTTTTGTGCCAGTGAATAACCGCTTACAACAGACGGCGACCTACTGTCCACTCCCGTTACAATAGCTGGACCAAACTTGGCATCGCCCCATTGAAGAGTATTTTGCCAATCGGCATTTGCTGGAGAGTACCACCAATTTGCAGTGTGCGTGCGCCCAGCTCCGTCGTTATCATCTATTTGCAATTGGAAACTAAACGCCGTACCTACTGCCGGTGGCGTTGTAAACCCTAAGCTATCCAGTGACATTTTAAATTCTATGGTATAACCGCCCCTAAGGCTGAAAACCGTATCACCAATTTGTGGTTTTAGCTTCCATGTATAATCGAGGCCTCTTCCATAGGCTGCTTTCACTGAGTCGATATTTTGCGGCGTCCGGAGATTCAGTTGAAATGCACTATTACCTGTACCGTACGGATCTGAAGTGTGTGTGTTTTGTGCATCGATGAACATCTCAATGCCGTCCATTTGCCAATCCGTTGTACTCGTAGTATCAATATAGTCATCATATACCGTGTAGAAACCATAGATATTATTATCATCGTACAGTCCGTAGAATCGATAATCCATATCACTAACAGTTGTCATTAATGTAGGAATGCTTCCTGCTTGTACAAAATCCATAGTGGTCTGGTTTGCACCTACATACGCGGCATCCAGATCACCATCGATGACCGGTGGTGTTGTGGTTTTGCTAAGCACAAATTCCAATTTTGTTGGCGTACCCGCATCATAACCAATCACTTCATCATCACCACCAAGAACTGCATCACCCCATTCTAAAGTATTTTGCCAATCAGCATTTGCCGGCGAATAATTCCAATTTGGAGTACCTATTCGGCCCGCTCCATCTTCGTCATCCAATTGAAGTTGGAAACTAATTCGTGTGTTCGCTGCAACCGGCGTTGTAAATCCTAAACTGTCCAACGACATACAGAATTTTACAAAATAACCGGTCGGTCCGCCGCTATTTATGGAAAGTGTATCAATCATCCATTGATAATTGAGGTCTCTTCCATAGGCTGCTTTCACTGAGTCGACGTCTTGCGGCAATCGGAGATTCAATTGAAATGCACTATTACCTGTACCGTACGCATCTGAAGTGTGTGTGTTTTGCGCATCAATGAACATTTCAACGCCGTCCATTTGCCAATCTGTTGTACTTGTAGAATCAAGATAATCATCCTGAACATAGTACAATCCATAAATTTTATTATCATCATACATGAACTTTGCCCATCCAGCTATGCTGGCCCAATTGGTCCCATCCTGAGAAGGTTCATTGCTATATTCCATCCAAGTGGCATCTACCAAGTTCCATGTTGGTTCTATAACAAAATTGCCGCCAACAACGGGTGCATTGGCAGCATTAACTTTAGGAATTACCAAAGCGCCATCCTTGGTAATCTTTGCATTAGCTATGCCTACAATCAAAACTAAGCAAATTACAAATAGTATAATCTTGCTTAACTTCATAATTCTACCTCCTTAAATTGAGTTATTTTTAAACCGTTGTTTAAAATTCTCTCTTACTTACTTTAATCTTACTTCTTCCTTTCACCTCCTTTTCTCATTTTTAAATTTAGTATTACTCCTTTGATGCATTTTGATACTATTTCTCTACATATTACCATTTAATTCACGATTAAAAGTTATACTATCAGTAAAAAAATTATAAATTTCTGCCAAGGTATGGTGCACCGTTTTGTTCCATTCCCATTCTAAAAAATCTTGTACTCGATGTGTTTGTTTTACCTTTACTCAGGTACAAGTATCGTCCACTCCCCCAAATAAGTTGATCTATCCCGACTGGCAAAATAGTGTTGTCCTCATAATATGGAGTGAGAGAACCGTTGTTCTCTAACATAAATAATGAATAATTCTGATTGCCGTTAACGGCAGAGCTAGTGTATAAGGAAAGTAATACAGTTCCATCAGATTTAACGGTAAAAGAGCTTATTGTACATCCGCTGAAAGCTGTATCTGCTGAAATATCATATATTAGCTGCTTGTTGTCAATTGTACCATCATTATTTATCGGGCTTCTATAGAGTTGAGTGAATTTCTGATTGGCCGCAGTAGTAGAACCATACAGTGCATACACAAACTTATCGTTGTTTGAATCTTTTATTACACGAATATCACCAAAAGTGTTAGTACCTGTATAATCCCCAACGCTAGAATTTGTGCCACCTGGTTTAATTAAAAACAACCCATTACTTTTACCTATATATATATTCCCATTATCATCAAAATCAAATTTTTCTGCATTATTCGCTGAAAGTGTAGCATAAATCTTAGGAGTGGTGCTATCAGGATACATACAATAGATTGAACTGGCAGCAGCAGAACTTGGGAGGACGAATGTAGCGTACAAGAATCCTCCAGGTCCAATTTTTAAATCTGCAAAAGGATAGGTGAAAACTGATGCTTTACCACTGATCTTTGGCACTAAATAGGAAGTATCCTTAAACACAGTCATAGTAACTCCATCGGGTAGCAACTTATAAATATGTCCCAACTTTGCTCCCGATTTTGGCATGCCCGCTATCCAAATAGTATCACCCTTATCTGCTTCCATAATAAGCAAGTCACCCGAAAAAATAGTGGACACAACAGCATCTGGAGTTATTGGATTCTCTATGGTATAAGGATATTTAACAATAGAATCAGTCGCGGGGTACATAACAGAAATATCATTAAATCCAAAAACTGCCGGTCTGGAAATAACGAGTGTGTCCATAGTAGCAGAAACTGAAATACTTTTTATTGTCAAAGGTTGTATGCCAAAGCTGACAAAAAAAGAGTCGGGATTAGTAGAAAAATTTTGACCGATAATAGTTATTTCTCTCACTCCAGCAACCGCTATATCAGCAGGTATTACATTTAATATATACGGACTTTCGGGAAACGGTTTATTTGGATTCCATACTTCCGTAGGTGCATCAAAGTGGTTGCATGCACAAAGAAAAAAGAGTGTCAAAATGAGTAAGCAAAAAATCAAACGCATAGTTTTCATATCTTTACCATTCTATATTTGTTTACATTGAAAAAGATACTGTTATTCTTTGAACATAATTAAACACACCATAAGGCGTGTAAGCATAATCGACCGCAAAATTAGCAGAAGAAATATCTAAACCGGAAGAAGTAACACCTAAACCGAAAGTAATTCCATTTTCATCCTCTCCAGTGATATAGCCACTTCGCAGCGCAATCAATTTCATAAATTGATATTCTGCACCAATCTTAAACTGTTCTGGATGAGATCTTGGATGAGTCGCATCGCAAGAGATTATTAAGGATTGCTGTGAAGATTGTATTTCGAAGAAATCCAAAACATTTGCAGAAATTCCTACAGTAAAGAGTAGCGGAAGCTCAAATTGTTCCTGCTCATATGTTACTTCTTTTGAAAAATTCCTGACAGACATTCCGAATGCAAGACTTTTAATACCCGTTTTGAAATTTGTTCCAAAATCAAATGCTGTTGTATTCGCAACATTCCGTTTTGTTATAGTACTATTACCGACCGGAATAGTGCTTTCACCAAGTGATTGATATGCATATTTCACTTGACCACCAACACTAAAAAAATCAGAAATCTTTATTGCATAGCCAATTCCAATCGCTAATGCTTTTGGATCCATAACACCTGTATCGATGTATCCATTACTATTGCTCCAAACCATTGTTCCTAATACGTCTCCATAATCTACCGATTGGAAACTTATGCCAAGAACACCGTAATTTCCAGACCAAGGAGAGATTATTGCGTTCATAGATAAATACTTAATATCAGCAATAAACGAATTGATACTGGCATTGACATTAAGCAAGTTTGGCATATCAGCCATCGTTGCAGGATTATGAGATAACGCACCAGAGTATTCTGATATTGAGTTCATGGCATCGCCCATCGCGCCGGCTCTTGCATCGGACGATACACTAAGAAAATTAAAACCGGTTTGTGCCAACTTATCTTGTTGACTATAAGATAGCGATATATGCAATCCGATTACCATAATTGCTATCAAGTATTTTATCATAAATCGTTTCACCTTTTTATACTCCTTTTCGAATTACACGCTCGTGCTAGAATGACAGAATAACAACCTTAATTTGATCTGCAATACTAGGAAGGTTAAAAGCACTTGCAGGTTGTTTTAAAGGATTACTTATAGCCACTGGATTACTTAAGGTAAACCGGATGAAATATACGCCTTGATCCAAATGAGCTGTGTAACGCGCATTTATTATGGGAATAGTTGTCGATGCTTCGTTGACCAAAATATTTTCTAAAGAACAATATGCGACTTCAGGAGGTATCACTGTAGAAACACTCACCAAAGTAGTATCGCTTTTTATAATGTCAACGGTGACATATTCATTGATATTACTTGCACTGGTTGTCCAATAATATTGAAGGCTTGTATATACATGAATATCTTTCGATGAACTTGCGTTCAAAACTGCATAAGAAATAATTTTGTTAGTCGGATATTTTACCAAAATTAATGAATCCGATGGAAGCGAATCAAGAGTATTGGCTACCGAATCAAACTTCGAATATATAATTTGGTTATCAGTTGTCAGATTACCTGTAAGAGTATCCGAATTAGCATAAGTCCATGTCACGGGAGTATCAACTATAAATCTAGTCGTTGTTATAGGATAGTATTGATAGGATATTGTATTCCCCTGAGTATCGTTAATAGTATCTTGAGCTAACAAATTGCCTGCCAATATATCGATTTCTGGTGTATTAAAATTTTTCGCTTTAAATTCATCCGGCAGTATGGTATCACACCCAATACCTGTAAACAATAAGACACTCACCAGAAATATTTTAAAAAATGAAGCAAACGTATTTTGATAATTATAATCCATTTCGATCTCCAAGTATGTTATATCATCGAATAATTATAAATTTCCGGATGATATTATCACCCTTCTTAAAGCCGGACCCATCCTGCGTAACTTCAAAATATGCAATATATAATCCACTCACTACAAGCTGACCGGAAGAGGTTTTTGAATCCCAACTTTCATCTCCGCTGCCATCTACATGATTGATAGTTCTTATTAAATCACCTGTTTCAGTATATATTTTAATTATACAAAGTGGCGGTAATCCAAAGAATTCCAGTTTGTCTGCACTCATTATAGATGATCCATATTGAATGTTCCTCGCACTGATATTATACGGATTAGGAACAACACGAATTTTCGAAAGAACGTCTTCTGCAGGACGTCGTAAATATGCAGGTGTATTAGTTAATGTATAAAACATACCGCTCACAAGAGGTACACCCGGTTGAATATCGTTTGTCGAGCCGTCATCTTTGGTCTGTATATAATAGTAATAGTTGAATCCACGTTTTGCAGAAACATCATCATAAGAATTAACACTATTATTTTTATTACATGAAAATAGTAATTCAAAAGTTGTGTCTGTCTTTGTATCTGCTCGATAAAGTTTATATCCATCAAAATTTGGCCATGTTTCAGCGCTGTTGGACCACGCAATCAATATCTTGTTTCCACCGGATGTAACAGTAAATTTATCTGGCGGTGGAGGCGGCTGCGGAATTTTAAATCCACTATTGTAATTTGCTCTCGCTCTTCTAAAAGTCTGGAACAGCGAATCTTTTCCAGTAAACACCCATGAGTTTTTATAAATATTTCCATCTGTAGTCGTAGAGCCATCTGGAAGTATAAATGGTCCACCACCACTTTTGTTGTTACTGTACCAAGCCCACCAATTACGCGCCACCTCTATATTCTTTTCTCGACTTATTCCAGCAACCGCTTCTGCTATAACTATACGGATGCTATCACCCGGTGCAAGCGTATACGGACCAAAACTTTGTTGACTTCCATAACCACCTGTTGAAACTCCATACCCTCCCCATGTATCTGCAAAACCTGCCGGCCAACCGTTTGCGTCTTTTCCTATCTGTTCTGCATGTGTTTGCGATGGATGTCCCTTTGTCATATCTTGGTATAGCGGTGTCATTACGCTTGGCTGAAAAGGAAAACCGACTGTTATGGTCTCAATACTGCCGTCAGTAGCAATAAAATGTGTTGTTGTAGGCTGCGTCGGATCATCCGACGTATCCTGCGGTGATTTATCGGCATGTAAAACCATTTCTCCGATAAAACTTTCACCACACAAGATATGACCATCTCTGAAATTAGGACCACCGATATCATCTGCCACGCCTGTTGAAGCTTGATTAGGACCGTAATATTCAAAAATTGCACGAAAATCATTAGGGGGAGGAAGCGTATGAGCTGGATCTTGACCTATTACGTCATTAATAGTGTTCTTTCCATAATCATCAGCGGTATTAATCGTCCAACCACCAATATAGGCATCATAAGCATCAGCAAAGCGATATCTAAAATCAAACATCACACCGGTAAGAGTAGTAGGCGGCATTGATCCACCTGTATTATCTATAAGTCCGGTATTTTTAAATACATATTCATATATATAGTAATTATCGTGATACTGTTGCGTCGAAGCATACACTTTTCTAGTAAATGTTATGCCCACCGGAGTGTTTACTCGATTGTAGATCATCCGATCTGTGGGCAGAGTGGGATCGATTTCATCACCTCCAATAAAAGTCCCGGATACTGGAGCTGTATTAAGATCATTTTCATCTAGATCACTTGCTGGTACATTATCAACAAGTACTATAGGAGAACTATAGCGGCCTATGAGCTTAAAGTCAACAGGATACTCTGCTGAATTGACAAATAAAGCAGCTCGTCCGAGAGGGATAACTTTATATTGATACGTTACACCAGTCGTCGGCTCTTTAAAATTCGTAAGACCAATACATAGTGCTTTACCAACATTGTGATCCTGCGAACTGTATTGGGCAGGCCAGCGAAGCCCATCATCCTGGTCGGTATTCAAATAAGGGCCTCTTCCTCTCCTGAAATATTCACCTTCCACTCCAGTACTCGAAAAATATTGTCTTAAGGAACTAACCCATAGCCATTTGTTACTAAATGGCCCGGTGATCTGGGCCTGTAATTCCTGGTAACTAATCACTCCAAATGCGCTAGAAAGTGAAATTATTATTAGTACTTGTTTTAGATATTTTTTAAGCATATGCAATACCCTTTATTATCAGCTTTTCCCATTTATAAATTAAACGATAGATTAATGCCATAGTAAAATTGTCTTGGATTCAGAAAGTCAAACGAACTGTTGTTCGGCATATCTATATATGCTTTATCATCCAAAATCTTTTGCATCCTATTGTGATCGACCTCTGACCAGCTACCGTTAACATAGATCATATATTTACCCGCATATTGACCGGCCGCACTATAATAAATAGCAATAGGATCGATGGAACCTACCGGCATACCATCTACGTTTCCACTAAGCAGAACCGGCTGATATGGAACAGTACGATAATCACCAACCCGGTCATCTCCAGGAATATTCTTATTATTATAGGCAGGACTTGTCGGCAAGTGCAGTGAATACATGTAATTTAAATAATCATCCGTATTATAGAAACTTTCTCCCGACAATAGCTTTGTATTTAACAGGTTCCTTGTCTCCATGAATAATGTCACTGCAAAAGCTTTGAAAGTGAAAGTTTTGTTGAGGCGAAGGTTAATATTATAATAATCCGTAACCTGAACGTTGTTTAAAATATTGCCGGCATTTTGTGGATTATACGTAAGCCATTGACCGGCTTTCCATGTTCCTAAAAGATTAAGTGTCCAATCAGCGAGAGGTTTAAATCCAGCAACCATCGGTCCAAAATCTATCGGCGTAAAAAGGATTATACTTGCATTTGCTCGAGGTTGAGGAACCCCCCTTTGCCGTTCGATAGCATATAACGGAAGAACTCTCTTAGTGTCCTCTTCTTTTTGTTCATTTGCAGAGTAAGCAGAAGTCACTTGACCAAACAGACCCGCTTTTGTTACTTGATACGTATAATTAATAAAACCTCGCACCCAGTCTCCGGAATTCTTTCTTAACGTTAGTTCTACTCCGCGAATATCCGAATAGCTGTTATTATTAGCTGCATAATAGGCAACAGCTTTCTTGTCGCTTGTATAAAATGTATAAGACTGCTGATTTGAAATATCATTATAAAAAGCTGCAATTTGAATCAAGTATATATCAGAGAGAGATTGATCAAACCCTAATTCATAAGAGATTGTTCTGGCTTGCACCAAATTAGGATCACCATAATTCTGCATTTTACTATCTGACCCGCGGCCTATTCTAAATATTTCTTCATAAGCAGGCGTTTGTTTAAAGTGTCCGTAATTGAAATACAGTTTTGAACTCTCTGTTATCGGATGCGAAATGCCTATCCGTGGACTGACAGAAACATCCGGTTTAACACTTGTTTTAACATATTCAATTGTGTCACTATAAGCATTTGAGAAATAGGCATCAAAAGGATTCTCCGTTTTTACCCAATCAGTATTTGGATTACTAATATCTACCCTTAGACCAAGATTAGCGATAAATCCGTATGCCTCTATCTTATCTTGAACATAAGCAGATAATTGGTATGGATTCCATTGTTGCTTTACCTCATTCATATCTTTATAAGGATTTATATAGCTATAATTTAAATCTAAGTTGTAATATGAAAATTCAATTCCGGCTTTCATCAGGTGTTCTTTATTCACTTGACTCGTCAAATCTCCCTTAAGTGTAAACGTATTAAGTTTACTGGTATCATACACAGTGCCGCCCCAACCGCCGAAAAATAGGGTCGGATCACCTATTCCTGAAGCAGAAAGATCTGAACTGAAACCAAATGGTCCTTCATCTACCCAATAACCCGGAACAATTTCATAATTTTTATTTGTATCTCTTGCTGCAATAGGACCAGTAAGATAGTTACGATGCACATTTTGCACACTTACTTCATAAAATGTAGACGAATTTAGAATAGAAGTAAACTTTGCACCCATAATGAAATCACTGACAACAGCAGGATTATACCATCCGTCAACAAAAAATCTGCTCGATCTTGTTCCAGAAGGATCATAACTAATTTGTGCGATTTGATCTGGAGTGCGCATGTAATCAGTTGGATTCCAAAAAGTAGCACCGCCTGTATTATAAACTTGATTGAAAGAGCCGGCATCATTTCTATTAATAGCGACATTATAAGATTTACCAGTCGATGCAGATATCATTAATTTAGATTTCTTGTCTATATCCGAACTCAACTTGATTGACCAATTATAATCCTGGTAATCCGGACGGCTGAGTGGAATAAGAAGCATTTCTCTGTTCATAATAAAACTTGTAAAAAATCTTAAGTTGCCCAACTTTGCGCCAATAATTGGCACAGGACCGCCAAAACTGCCATCTATATTATAGTCTGGCGATTTAGTATCGGGTTTTCTTCTGTGTTGGTACTCAAATAGACGTTTACACCCTGCGGGCGAAAGGTCATTCGTAGGATCGCTATCCGATAATAACGACTGAGAAACAGCATTCCAACCACCTTCGAAGCTGGGATATTGATTTCGCATGTACTGATTCCAATTACCATTGCCAGTGCCTGTCCAGCATACAGCAGGATCCAAATAGGGCCGAAGCCACATAGAATTAGGATCGTATACCGATATACCGAAATACTTCTGTTGCGGCGGACTATATTTTACGTTAATAGAACCAGAATAATGAGCAACATCTGCTTCCTTTTGAACGATATTAATAATGCCAGAGCGTACTTGTCCATACTCTGCAGTAAAGCCTCCTTTTTCTATTGAGATTTCCTCAATAGAACTCAAAGCAATATTTGAAATAGGCTTATTATTTCTTGGATCACGCTGCGTAGCACCATCTACTTGAAGAAGTAGTTGATCTGCACCACCGCCTCTAATCATAAAACCGTCTTCCACTCCTGCCTGTGAGTTCATCATTTCATTAACTGAACTAATGGGAAGACTTTTAATTTCTTCAGTCGGTATTGCTGATACGCTGGAGGATACATCCTTTTTAACGACATGTCTTTCGGCAATGACTTCAATAACGCCAGTTTCGATAGCCTGCGATGTCATTTCAATATTAACAGTTGCAGTTTGATCAATAAGGACGCGGACTTCATTGATAGTCATGGGAGCATAGCCAACCATGCTTACTGTAATTGTATGTACGCCCGGGGGAATATTTAGGATAGTATAATAACCGTCTATATCCGTAGCTGCTCCCAGACTTGTACCTCTTACAATTACATTCGTTCCTATTAACGGTTCGCTGTTTTCTTTATCCGTTACTCTGCCTGCAATTTTACCGGTCGTTCCGGCAAAAAGGAAATTTACTATCAACACTAATAGTAGGTTTGCTACAATAAAAATTCGGTATGTGCCCGAAGACATAGGCTTTCTCCTTTGGTAAAATTCACTATATAGATATCTTATCGATGCTTTAATCCATACAACAAAATTATAAATTGAACAGACCACTTGAACTCATCGAGTGTAATATTATCTAATCTCCAAATTATTAGACCGTTTTTTTAATATTACATTCTTTTGCAATTTAATTATTCTGTCAAATACGAACAGATTAATAATCGATGTCACAAAAACGAAAACTACAAAATCTAAAAAACTTGATTGTGCAAAACACTTGAGCATAACATTTTCGAAGTGAATGCCTGTGATAAATATATCCATTGTAGCTCTTATCAGAATAATCACCGTTCCAATATACAATGTCCACAGGACACCCGAGGTTTGAATTCTCTTATTGAAAAGGCTTATTACAAACACCGATGATATCATCGCTCCAAAATAAGCAAGAGATTTAAAAAGCTTTAGACATATGCTGAAATCCATCGTCTGGGAAATCGGAATCAACAGAATAGCATACAGTAATAAGACCATCGTGGTAATCCTGCCTACAAGCACAAGCGTTCTATCCGATGCAGTAGTCTTAAAACTGCGATAAAAGTCGAAAGTAATAAGAAGTGATGTAGTGTTAAGAATACTGGCAAAAGCTGCCATCATAATAGCTGCAACTGTAATAATAACTCCCCATTGAAGGTTGTTAGGTAATGAGCTAAATGAAAAAGATTCCCGAAGTGTGCCATTAAAAGTGTTCTCTCGAGAAAAGATCGAAAGAAGAAATCCGGATATAATAAAAATGAGTATGGGGACAATTTGAAGGAATCCCGAGAACAGCGCTGCCTTTCGTGCATTCACCGCATCTCGAGCGCTCATAACTTTTTGGATGATAAACTGATCTGCGCACCAAAACCAAAAAAATAAAATAGGGATACCGACTACCAAACCAGTCCATGTAGATGCCGAAGAAGTATTGAAGGAAATATCATTACTCAATTGTGCCAATATTCCATCCTGGTAATTCAACCACACTAAAAAACCCAAGAGACTGATAACAACAATAACTATCTGAATTACACTCGCATACATTTCTGCATGAAGACCGTCTACAAGTACGTATGCGCCTGTTACGACAAGAAAGAAGAATAGAAGGGAGAATGAATCAGCTCCGGTAAGCGTATGAATGATTACACTACCGGAGATAAGGAGGATCATCAACCTAATGGAAATATTAAAGAAGACATAGAGTGTTGAAAGAAAAAGTCGGCAATTTCGACCAAATTTTTTTTCAAAGTATTCAGGTATTGTGTGAATTCTTATTTTTAAATAGCGGGGTCCTATAAACCAACCTAAAATAACGACCATTACAATTGATACGACACCGCATGAAATGACCAATCCTGCATTCATTTCTGCAGAAGTTAGTACTAAGAAAAAGAGGCTGAATATACTGCTGATAAGAAAGGATGCCCCCAATACCAGCCAGTTGGTATTTCGATTAGCAAAAAAATAGCTTTCGACGGTCACTTCTTTTGTACGTGATACATACATAGTGATGAAAAAAAGGAAAAGAAAAAATAATGAGTACAGAGATACATCTATCTTAGACAGATCGAATGACACTTCTTCCTTTTCAATTTACATTTTTGCTTAAATCTGAAAATTCTCCCTGCTTGTACCCTTTTTTATGCACAATCATCATACCAAAGATTACAAAAGCCCATATTATCGATTTAAAGGTAAAATGATATATTTATAATTCGGACTTATATCAAAATGATATAATTATTTGCAGCGAAATATATTAAAATGATATATGTTAGTATAAGGTAAAGTTAGAGATGAACAAGGAAATGGTAGTTTTTCTACACAGAAGGATTTCATATCTACTCTATTTCAAATGATATTTTATTCCGAGTTTATTGCACATACGATAGAAATTAGATGGAGCGATACCTAAAAGCCGAGCAGCTTCTGATTCCGATCTGGTTTTAGCTTTTACATAATTGAAGTATCTGCATCTGAAAATGTTCTCCATTTCTTTCCATCGCAGAATTTTATTCCCAAACCAAAATTCAGGGCCGGAGATTGTACCGACCTTTTTCGAACCCAGGACTTTCATTACGTCATCCCTCCGAATTTCATCGTTACATGTGATTAGAAGACGTTGTACGACATTTTGTAGTTGCCTGATATTACCCGGCCATTCATATGATTGCAGTGCCTCAACTGCATCTGCCGTTATTGCCAGCTTTTCTACGGACATCTGAACACTGTATTTATCGTTAAAGTACTGAGTGAGAATAGGAATATCTTCAATTCTTTCCCTCAAAGTAGGGATGTAGATATCGATTACATTCAACCGGTAATATAGATCTTCTCTAAACCTTTTTTCTTCAATTGCTTTTTCTAGATCGACATTGCTCGCAGCAATTATACGAACATTGACTTTGATTTTTTCCGTTCTGCCGATTTTATCTAATTCCCCTTCCTGCAAAACTCTGAGGAGTTTTGACTGTAATGATACATTTAGTTCGCTAATTTCATCAAGAAATATCGTGCCAAAATTAGCGACTTCAAAAAGGCCTTTTTTGGGATGGGTCGCTCCGGTAAACGAACCTTTAACAAATCCAAATAACTCACTCTCAATCAATTCATGGGGAATGCTGCCGGCGTTGATTGTAAGAAAATTCTCGTACTTTCTTTTACTTAAATAATGAATATGCGTGGCAACAAGTTCCTTCCCGGTTCCAGAAGCACCATAGATTAGCACGGTCGCATCTTGCTGAGCAGCTTTTTCTATTTTTTTTGTTAATTCCTTAATTGCATTAGAATTACCGATAATTTTTTTTTCGTTCAATATATTCGCAATAGAATGACTAAGCTGTAGGTTCGATTTGGATCCTTCCAATTTCAAACGCTTTTTTTCATACGCATTAAGGATTGATAAAAGAAGATCGGTAGGCTGGTAAATATACTCTTTTATATCGCCCGGGTATTTGGTGCAAAACCACATAGCGCCGGCTTCTATCAATCTGTTCGCAAATTCAAAATCGGTAACATTGATAGTCATTTTAGTAATTACAATAATCTGAATAAATGGATCTATCGTTTTGATTTTGCGAATTAGCTTCTCACCTGATAACGGTCCAACAATCTGATAATCCATAATAATGACATCGTATTCTCCTTCATGCTCCGATATATGTGCAATAGCAGATTGGCCATCCGCAACGACCTTTTTGATAGCCAATTGATTGCTAAAAGGAGCCAATGTTCGTTTAATACGATTGACATCGTAGGATTCGTCTTCAATGACTAAAAGATTGACCTGTTTATCCAATTCCATTACTTCACCTGTAGAACAATTAGTAATATTCCGTACATATTATACACACTTTATTCATAAACAATTGAGATTATTCGCAACAGCTTGCTTTCCTCCGTTAAATATCACTGGTGAACAGATATGTTCCCTTCATATTTCATAAACAAAGAAAATTTCGCTCCTCCTTGTTCACGATTTTCGGCATCCAGTTTCCATCCGCATCTTTTTGATATTTCATAGGCCAGATAACAGCCGTATCCACAATTATTTTCTTCTTCCTTCGTTGAAATATTTTCCAGGAATATTCTTTTAATACCAAAATCATTTTTTTCCAATAAATCGGCACGAATACCCTTGCCGTTGTCTTCAACTATCAATATCGAAGTTTTTTCTTCAGGATAAAAGCGAGTGCTAAGCGAGACAATAACCGTTTCTTTTTCCGAGTGCTCGATTGCATTTTGTATAAGAGGCTCGATAATTTCCCAAACTACAAATTCGTTAACGGATACCGGAGGAAGAGACCGATCGAGGTCATAATCGAATTTAATTGATTGTACCGGATACGAAATGCGCAAAAAAATGTTCTGAACTACAAATTGCAAAACTTCGTTCAAATCTGTTTTAAAAATATGACTTCTGATAGTCTGTATTGGCGGATTATACCATTTCATGTCATATATAACTCTGGAAATAAAATTCGCATATTTTGAAATTCTGTACTTTATTTCCTTTATATTTGACTCATTAACATTTTCTACGTCCTCATTGATGAATCCCATCACTTTTTGTGCTTTATGATGGGTATGATAGATACGTTTGGCAAATAGATGTTCCTTTTTTTGTGCGATATATTCTTTCAAATGTACTTCCCTTTCTTTATACAATAATTCCCACGCGGCATCTCTTTCTATGATGGTATAAGTTGAAATGTAAAATATCGCCAATAAACCCATTAAGATTAACGAAGAAAAAATTAGAACGGTTTTGCTGAAGCTCGTTAAAATTTGCTGGCTGATGGATGAAACATCCGGATGAATTTTTAAATAGACGGCTCCGCCGTACTCACCGTAAGGAACTAGAGGAACATAAACATGAAAAATATTTTGTTCTTCTTGAAAGCTTGTGATCAATTCTGATTTTACCATTTTCTCGTGCAATCCTGTATAACGATCTACCGCTTGTTGGTAAAGCGGATTGACGAGTGTGTCGGCAACATGATGATCATAATAATAAGAATAGAGGTCCTGTCCAAGATCCATTGCCACAAATTTATCATTATAAGGAAGAATAACGCACATTTCTTCGACATTGCGTTTCATTAACGGTTGCTTTAAAATACTGTTCAATGCATGTATCAAATTCTTGGCCCGTTCTTTCCTATCATTCACATCTCGAAGCGGATCGGATTCCAGCAGCACTTCCAGTGCAGATGTCGTCAAATTGCCAATTTGTTCGACCGAGTTTTGTTTATACCAATCCATTGTATCGGAAAGCAAGTCGCGCAGTGTATTTTGCTCCAATTGAGAAACAAATATCTGAAAAAGAATAAGTGTGATAAAAATAACCAGAAGATGTTTCCACCCGAACCGGATATGTCTAATTTTTTTAATCGATTTCATAAGAAAAGTACCTATTGTTATTTAACAAGGGCTTTCTCATTATTAATTTGTGCGGTAGCCGAATTTAAAGCTTCACGTACAGATATTTCATTCTTTAGTGCTTTGTGAAAATATCGCGACATGATTTCAGATAGTCGTGTATAATTTTTCAGTGACGGCCGGTGCTTAGCCCATAATAAGAGGTTCCGGATCTTCGAAAGCTCATTATGCTTGCTCAGATAGATGCTGTCCTGGTAGACTTCAACATTAATAGGCAGAAATCCGCCTTCGTCATATAATAATTGCTGGTTTTCTTTTTGAAACATGAAATTAATGAATTTTATCGCCTCTTCTTTTCTATTGGAGAATTTTGAAATCATAAGGCTCCAACCGCCAAAAACACTTGAAGTATTGTTCCCTTGAAAATGTGGCAAAGGAGCAATTTCCATATTGCTGGCGTTTGATGTATCAGCAAGAAAACTTTTGTACTGTTTATGATAACCTAACCATCCCCTTAAAAAAACCGCATTATGTTCATTGGCATATAGGTAACTACTATACTCATCGAATTCTGTTACTTCATACGGAGATATTTTATACCGGTAAATAAAATCTACCAGCTGCTGCAGTGCCCGTATTGTTGGAGGTGTATTTAAGTTGATCGGCGTTTTATTGAAAATATTGTCACTTTCCTCATTCGAAAGCATCTCATGAAAACAACATTGCATCCCTTCAAAATCACCGCCGGTAAAAATATAATAGGGATTTTTAGAAAGCTCGAACTGTTTGCTGAGTGAAATAAAATCGTCCCAAGTTAGAGAATTGAGAATTTTTTGCTCTATTATGTTACCGTGAGAAAGTTTCCGTATTAAATCCTTTCGGTAATACAGAACACCCATATCCAAAAACATGGGGAAAGCAACCAGACTATTATTCTGCGAGCATGCCTTTAATGCCATGCTGTTTACATGAGATAGGATTGTATCGTTAAAACGTTTATCCATCGTATATCCCCATTTAGCGAATCGCGGTATCCAAATAAGATCGACGGCAAAAATATCAATGCCTTCACTGCGGCTTCGTAAAGAGCGGGTCAGTATTTCCTTTCTGTCATTTGTGGTAAAGTTTTTAAAAGGAAGATCGACCGGCACTACTTCAATCATATTCTCATATTGCTGATTAAATCGCTGAATAATCTTCATGTGTGCAGAAGAAATATTATCCACATAATAGAGCTTTCTTACGGCATTCTCTGTGAATATATTTTTCTGGAATGGTGAGTATAAAAAGAATATGATCGTTATGAGGGATATGATGACTGTGATAAGCCAGACCGGAGTTCTCTTTATGATCTGAAATATTTTATTCAATGGCGTATTCCTTTTATTGAACTAGATATGATACAGGTACCAATTATATACATTCCTTTTGCATATAACAAGTTCCTTTTGAGATTCAGGCAAAAGGATCAAAAAAAAATACAAGAAACAATCGATTGTTGCAATGTACAAATGAGAGACAATAAAAATGCCCGGAGGAGATCAGGGCATAATGTGTATTAATATCCGTATCAAAGCCGAATTGTATTTATTACCTTTTTCCATACACCATCGCTACACCGATACCTGCAATAATATATTCAAACACAGAAAAAAGGAGCCATTGAAAGGCAAGGGCACATGAAATAGCAATTATTGTATACGTACCATAAGCCATTCCGACGCCCATCATTATTCCGACATACAAACCGTAACGAATACCCTCGACAACTCCTTTTCCTTCATATCCTTTTGAAAATATCAG
>CAZYAM010000048.1:3648-20006 GCA_964645575.1 uncultured Ignavibacteriaceae bacterium | reverse complement strand
CTGCTTATATGCTTGCCATTCAGATTATTCTCTATTAGATTATAATGGAGGAAATAATGATAGACGCAGTAATTTTCGATATGGATGGTGTGTTGTTAGATTCCGAGCCCTTTTGGCAGGAAGCTGAAATGGAAGTCTTTTCATCGGTTGGAATTGACTTGACACGTGAACAATGTATCGAGACTACCGGTTTGCCGCTGAATGTCGTTGTTGCTCGCCGTTATAACCAGAATACATGGAACCAAAAATCATTAAAACAAATCTCTCACGAGATCCTAACAGGCGTGGAATTAAGGATTAGTCAAAAAGCGGTTTTACTTGATGGTGTGACAGATATATTGGCGTTTCTCAAAAACCATCGAGTTCCAACAGCGCTTGCATCGTCTTCATCAATGCGACTCATTGATGTTGTGTTGAAAAAATTTTCTATGGAGAATACATTTCATGTCGTTCATTCTTCTGAAAACGAAGAATTCGGTAAGCCGCATCCGGCAGTATTTCTCACGACAGCGGAAAAACTGCGTATTACGCCGGCAAATTGTCTGGTGATTGAGGATTCATTCAACGGGCTGATAGCGGCAAAGGCAGCACAGATGAAGACTATTGTTATTCCGATGGCGAAACAATGGAACGAAAAAAGATTCGATATTGCAGATAGTAAATTGAGATCGTTGAAAGAATTTACCGAACAGAAATGGAATAGTCTTAATGCTATTCCATAGTGCGAAAAGCTGGGCGATGCTGTCCATAAGTTCACTTTAATATTCGTGCCACGATTCTTGCCGGCGAACTATCGGTGTGAAGCGGCATAGGTAATGCGATAATGTCGAATTTTTTAACTGTTATAAGGTTACCCATGGGAGCTAAATTTTCGGCAATAAACACAGAATTATTCAGAAGTAATGTGTGTACATCGTAAGGAGGCTTATCGGGTGATGGCATATCGAGGCACACCATTTTAATCCGCCGTTGGACAAGTAACAGCGCAAGTTCCATACTAATGACTGGATGTTCTTTGTAGTATTCTTCACTGCCGAATTTTTCTCCGAATCCTGTATGAATAAGAACAATGCTTTCGGGAATTATTGCGGATGTAAATTCAGGTATACATGGTATTATTTTCATTCCATAAGCATTCAGTAAGCACCCTGTCCCGATAAAACGTTCAGGTGGAAATTCATCGATGAAGCTGTCGGATTTCGTCATGTGCATCGGTCCGTCAATATGTGTGCCTGTATGCATTCCCCCTGTGAATAGAAAATTATTAAATCCATCCCTATCAAAGTCATTGATCTTTTCAATCCGTACAGGTTCATCGCCCGGGTATACAGTTGTCCGGTTATTGATAGAATGCGAGAGATCGATAAGTGTATTGGTCGATTGATTTTTCATTGTAAAGATCTTTTCCTGTTACATGTTGTAGATTCGTCGCTGTCTGATTCCGGTTCAGGTAATGCAATTGTCTGAGCAGGCTCACATTCTTAGATTGAAGAATCGATAAAAGAGCTTCAACATCTGCTGATAAAACGATTACACTAAGTAATAAAAGTTTTTAATGCAAGGGGAAATGAAAAATCCAACGGCCATTATCTAAAGCAAAGAATTGGGAATTAATCAAAAGGGATCAATCATTCTTTTATCCTTGTTAACTTTTACCCAAGAAATAAAATTCTTTTCGAGTCCAAATGCAGTTGCGTATTGTTTTAATAGATTTTCCTCACTTTCCGCAAGTTCTTTGTCCGAGTGTGCAAGATTGTATAAAGCGCGATACGTTATCTGTTTTTGTTCTTCATTCAATCGAGCGGCGATGACTTTAATACAGACATAGAGGGAATGTTCGTTATAAAAACTGAATGCTTTTAAGAATGAATTTTCATCAGAATTAACATAAGTCCGGAGCTTTTCTAATTCCTCTTTTGAAAACTCTCCATCGATCCCTGCAAGCGTAATTGCCGCAAGACAAAAAGCCATCTTTGCAGAGAATTCAGATTCACTGTTTTGGATTTGGTTCATTTGAATTTCCTTTTGTCATCCTATTGCTTTTGTACTATTCATTTAGGCTTGCATAATAGATGCAAGGCGCATGTAAAGTAAGAAAGGCAGAATATAAAGGCAACTCTATAGAAAAGTGTACTCGTATAAAACGACTCGAGTACAATAATTTTTTTGAACATAGAGAAATCTATATTTGCAATAGGGAACAAGTTTGCGTAAATTTTAGATATGGCAAATGAGTTATAGAAAATGGACGCTTAGCTCAGCTGGTTCAGAGCGCCGCCCTTACAAGGCGGAGGTCGTAGGTTCGAACCCCACAGCGTCCACTTAACATTCATTTCTTGTCCCGTAATAAGAAGACAGCCTGTCTGCATCAAATGTTCCGCCAGTAATGAATATTCTTAACGGCATTGTTGTCTTTAAGCGTCCATTCTGATCCGTATAAGGAGTATTCGAAGTATTTACATCAACTTTTATTCAGAACTTTCTGCACCATCATAAGGAGCTGTTCAGCAGTGTAAGGTTTGGTGAGATATCCTTGAGTATCGAGACCTTCTAAACCAGCGGAATTTGCATTAGTTAAAAGACCGCTGGAAATAATAATCTTAAGATTCGGATCAAGCCTTCTTAACGCTCTTATGGTTGATGATCCATCCATCAACGGCATATTCATGTCGGTGATAACGAGCTGAATAAAGTTCTTCTCCTTACTGGCGAAAATAGCTATTGCTTCCGCCCCGTCCATTGCTGTGATAACGCTATATCCTTGAACTTCCAATACTTCCTTTGATATTTGTAATACGAAAAGTTCGTCGTCAATAACGAGGATAGTCTCTCCTTTCCCTCTTAAAAGGTCCTTATTTGAAATTGTCTCAGTTTTTCGTTCCTTTTGCTGGGTGGCGGGAAGAAAGATTTTAATTTCTGTACCTTTGCCGTACTCGCTGTACAGTTTAATAAGTCCATTATGTGATTTCACAATAGCATAGACGGAAGACAAACCAAGTCCCGTGCCTTTCCCTCTTTCCTTTGTCGTAAAGAACGGTTCAAAAACCTTTTCCTGTACGTCCAAAGGAATTCCCGTTCCGGTATCCGCAACAGTGAGCATAACATACTGACCCGGATGGGCATCAAGTATCAAGTGGGCATAACTTTCGTCCATGTACATATCTTCAGCAGTCACGGTCAGGCGGCCGCCATCGGGCATGGCATCACGCGCATTAATGCAGAGATTCATCAGTACTTGATTTAATTGGGTTGCATCGCCCAATACCATTGAAAGGTCTTTCGAAACTCCGGTGCGTAGTTGGATATTCTTCGGAAAAGTTTGTTTGATGATGGCTTCAATTTCCGAGATAATATATCGCAATTGTTGAGGTGCAAAATCTTTTTCAGTACCTCGTGCAAAGGTCAGCACTTGTTTAATAATTTCGCTGCCTCGCTTCGTGCTTGTTTCAAGCGCTGCAATGAGCTTTTTAAGACTTGGATCGGTAATTTTTGTATTCAATATTTGGACGGACATAAGAATCGGTGCCAGCACATTATTGAGATCGTGCGCAATGCCGCCTGCCAGTGTTCCTAAGCTTTCCATACGCTGCGCACGGCGGAGTTGAGCTTCAAGATTCCGCTGTTCTGTAATATCATGAGTAATAATGAGTCGGCCATAGGGATTTCCTTCTCTGTTTCGTGCAATAGACCATCGGGAATGTGTTATAATCGTACGGCCGTTTTTTGTTTTTTGGCGCAGTTCAATCGAACATTCACCTTTCTCAGCAAATTCTTTTTTTCCTCGCTCGAACTTTGCGTGATCCTCCGCTGCAATCGGTTCATGAATATTTAAGGACTTTGCCTCCTCAAATGTCCAACCATACAAACGCTCTGCTGCTTTATTATAAAAAATGAGATTTTCGTTCAGATCCCGTAAGATGATAGGATCGAGTGCAGAATCCAATAAGACCGCCTGTTCATATATGATATCTGCCTGTGTGCGTTCTGTACGGGCATCGTCTGTCGGCGTCGTCATTGTATTATCTCCAATCATTGCCTAATGGCTGTAAGATTTTTATGAATATAAAATGTCTAACGATCTTTCCATACGAGTTTATATTTACCTTTAACTGTTTAATGCTCAATCTCCAAAACTGATCCCTAAATCGCGCGCAGTCAGAATAATATCGCAATCGATAGGGACAGTTTTCATCCGGTTCGTAGCTTCAGCCAGCGGAACGTAACGCACCGTCGGCGGATCAAGTGCGACCATAATACCATTTTGTCCTTCGTTTAAAGCACGTACCGCTGCAGCTCCAAAGCGAAGCGAAATAAGGCGGTCGAACGTTGTCGGTGTTCCGCCGCGAAGTAAATGTCCAAGTACGACGCATCGTGTTTCTTTTCCAGTAATTTTTTGGATTTCTTTTGCCACATGCTCACCGGCGCCGCCAAGTTTATCAGCCCGTCCGATTTCTTTCGAGATTACGGAATATGATCCGCCTTTTGGTTTAGCTCCTTCTGCAACTATAATAATAGCAAAATGTGCTCTACTTTTCCAACGTTCTTCAATTTTCCGTGCGACCTTATGAATATCATAAGGAATTTCCGGGATGAGAATCGCATCGGCAGTGCCGGACACACCGCTTTCCAGCGCTATCCAGCCTGCATATCGCCCCATTACCTCTACGATCATCACACGTTGATGTGCCTCTGCTGTGGAATGAAGCCGATCAATACATGCAGTTGCAAATGATACGGCTGTGTCAAATCCGAATGTAATAACTGTCTTATCTAGATCGTTGTCAATGGTCTTGGGTACACCAACCACGCACATTCCTTTTTTTGACAGAACATTAGCTATACCAAGAGAACCGTCTCCACCGATAGCTACAAGTGCATCGATTTTATTTTTTTTAAATATCCTCATTAATTCGTCGGTGCGGTCTGTTTCATGAAGCTTGCCGTCTTTTCCTTTTATCGGCCATTTTAACGGATTACCCTTATTGGTAGTACCGAGAATTGTGCCGCCAAGGTGCGTAATACCCCTGACTTTCGATTTGGGCAAAGGAATAAGTCCGCCTTCGGGATAATTCTTTGGTTCCAGCAGTCCATTGTAACCATCGCGAATGCCGTAACATTCCCATCCACGGTTTACTGCGGAGACCACTACTGCACGAATAACTGCATTAAGTCCAGGGGCATCGCCGCCGCCTGTATTAATAGCGATTCGTTTGATTTTTAGGCGCTTCATTACAGAGATCCTTTAATATTCTCTTCAAAAAAAATATTCGAAGATATCTTTTTAAGATCAAATATTTCGATGATACTCTGCGATGAAATTAACAGATGGCTACAGCAATAGCAACCCCTCATACAGTTTTTCCTTTATCCATTTTATATCAATTTTATGCCTAACGGTTTAATATCCGTCATTAATCATGTAGAAAAAGGATATGCATTATATCGCTGTGATATTGTGACGTGTATTACCTGTTAAAAAAACCTTTCCTCTTCGTATTGTCAAGAAATAATCTGAGAAGCATCATAATAATTTGCTAATTGCAAAGTCAGAGATTGGTTCCTAAAATCCCGATAGATATTTTAATCGACAAAATGATGACTTTAATGAATTTATAAATCGATTATTTCCGGATCTTTAGCTGTTCTAACGACTTTCCATTCTTGTTCGATTGGATTAAAATCGGCAATCTTATTAATCGGCATGCGCAGATATTTGCCGAAGCCAGTTGCAGTGATTTCGCCGTTTGGTAAAATTAGTTCCCCTGTTCCTTCAAATATTCGACCGGTATCACTGGTGATACGGCCGATTACACGGAGTTCTTTGTCCAGCGGTATTTGTTTTTTAAACCGGGTAGTAAATTCGATTGTAACACCCCAGACTTCTTCTTTCGATTTCATCATTATAGCGCGGCCGATTGTCTCATCAAGCACGGCAGTTGTGATGCCGCCATGGAGTATGCCGGGATAGCTTTGGTGTTCATTCAATGGCTTGAATATACATACAAGTTCGTTGTTCTCTAATTCGAAAAATTCTCCCTTTAGTCCAAATGGATTTTTCAGACCGCAAAGAAAGCACATCTTACTGTTTTGTTGTTTTCCAATAATACGATGTTTCATAATTCATGTTCAAGGTGAATGGTTTTTATTTATTACAATAATTATAATACGATAGAGAATTTATTTTTCTCAGTATATAAAGTATAAAAAGTTTTGTAATCATTTATTTACCATTTTAGCAATTTCAGGATATAGCTTTGTAAGACATTCCGGGCACAATCCATGAGTAAAATCTACATCGACGATATGTTCTTTAATATATCCTTCAACTTGTTCCCAATGGTTAGCATTAGATCTAATTCTCTTACAATTTGCACAGATAGGCAGCAGACTTCCAAGTTCCATTAATTCATGAATATCTTCCAGAATAAGCAATGTCAAATTTCTATTTTCATATATGAACGGAGATGTTGTTACTAAAAGCGGTACGTCGACGATTTTCTCACCGGTTTTGTGTTTCATTATTGTTTTTTTACGATAGACTTTTCTACCGCGATTCGCTTCTTTTACTGAATTTCGTACTACACATGTTTTACAATAAGGACCATGTCCGCACCCTTCCTTTGTATCCCAGGAATGGATACAATGAAGAGCTTCTCCGCCACGCTGTTGGAACACTTCATCGCTTTTAAGCAAGCGAGCTGCAGCAGAATTCCAGAATAAGATCCGTACGTCATCGTCCACTACTAATATTGGAAAAGGGATAGTATTGAACGCGTTTGTTAAAAAATCGTTGTTTTCATATAAATAAGGCGGCATAATAATCCTTTTTAATTCTGTGTATAAGTTAGCAGGAGTGTGCATGAAACGCAAGTCGGTTTTTTAAATAAGTAAAAAAAATTGTATCTTCTTATAGGCCTAACGCAGGTTCGTCCTGCGTTTTTGTTTGTCACTCAATTAAAGGACAATCCATGAAAAAACTTATCGTTGTTGCCATTATGCTCTCGTTGTTCGGTGGCGAAGTTATTGCACAGAAAAAAAGAACACCTAAAACAAAAAAAGAAAAAATCAGTTACAGCATAGGTGTAAATATCGGAAAAAATATGAAGATGCAGGAAGTAGAACTGGATCAAAGGCTCTTTACACAAGGGGTCAAGGATGGGCTCAGTAACTCAAAAACCGCAATGAGCGACGAAGACATGGAAGCAACACTGACTGCTTTTCAACAGGAAATGACGAGCAAGATGCAAGCAAAGCAAAAAGCCGTAGGTGAAAAAAACGCAAAAGAAGGCGAAGCATTTCTTGAAGAAAACAGAAATAAAGAAGGCGTTATAACACTGCAAAGCGGACTACAGTATAAAATTATTAAAGTTGGCGATGGGCCAAAACCAACGAAAGATCAAACAGTGAAATGTCATTATAGCGGAACGCTTATTGATGGAACCGAATTTGACAGTTCATATAAGCGAGGTGAGCCGACGGAATTTCCCGTCGGAGGAGTGATAAAGGGGTGGACTGAAGCTTTGCAGCTTATGCCTGTCGGTTCAAAATGGAAGCTCTTTATCCCGGCAGATCTTGCCTATGGCGCAAACGGTGCCGGACAGACAATCGGTCCGAACGCCGCACTAATTTTCGATATCGAGTTAATCTCTGTTAAATAATGAACTTCCCTTCTGCGGCGTGTTTTAACGCGAGCCGCTGGAAAGTTATGAAATTGTGGAATTCTTACAACAACTTATAGATTTCGTACTTCACATTGACAGGCACTTAGTTGATCTTTGTGCAATGTACGGAATGTGGATTTATGCTATTCTATTTCTTATCATTTTCTGTGAAACCGGTTTGGTAGTAACTCCTTTTCTGCCGGGAGATTCACTTTTGTTTGCAGTTGGTTCGCTGGCAGCTATTGGTGCTATGCAGGCAGAGTATGTCATCCCATTATTAATAACTGCAGCACTAGCGGGTGATAATACTAACTATTGGATCGGGAGAAAAATTGGACCTAAAGTTTTTAACCAGGAAAAATCTAAGTTCTTCAATAAAAAATATCTTGACCGCACACATCAATTTTATGAAAAATACGGACGGATCACTGTAATTCTTGCAAGGTTTCTCCCTTTTATACGTACGTTTGCACCATTTGTTGCTGGTATCGGACGTATGACATATAAGGTATTTTTACTTTTCAGCATCATAGGCGCGCTGTTATGGGTTAATTTGTTTGTTATAGTTGGTTATTATTTTGGCAACTTACCCTTTATAAAACAAAACTTTTCAATTGTTATTATCGCGCTTGTGCTTATTCCAGGTCTCCCCGCATTGGTGGAATTCGTACGTCACTTGCTTGAACGACGGAACAAAGGTAAAAATCCTCAAATCGAAGAATAATATTTCAAAAAGATTTTATTTTGTATATAGATAATATACGATGAACAAAATCAATTCTGTTTAAATTATGTTACTCCGTTTTCCTGGATTTCAATCTTTCCAAGTTTAGTATCAATTCTTGATTTTAATCCTATCGGCACTGTAAGTTTTCGGGGAATGTGGCCATATTGAAAATTTGTTAAAACAGGACATTTAACCTTCAGGGCAAATTCCTCTTGAACTTGATCAATTGTTAAAGAAGGATCGCTCGGATTACCGGAAATACAGTCGGTGAATTTGCCAAAGATCAACGCTTCAAGCTTTTGTAAAACTCCGGCATTAAAAAGTTGTGCCAGTATTCGATCGATTCGGTGCGGCGATTCGTCAACGTCCTCTAAAAAAAGTATCGCATCTTTCATCGGAGGCTGAAAAGGAGTGCCCATCAGGCAGGCGAGAAGTGAAAGATTCCCGCCCACTAATTGACCGGTTGCTTTGCCATGCCGGAGGATTACTAATGGTTCATCAGCCGGATTGTTTATTTGTCCGATTTTCTTATTAGATGTAAGCAAACGCCAGAAATGTTCTTCGGTATATGGGTCGAAATCTTTCCACATGTCAGAACCAGTCATAGGACCGGAGAAAGTTATAAGTCCGATTTTACGGAAAATGGCAAGCTGTAATGCCGTTAAATCGCTATATCCAACAATGATTTTAGGATTTGTTTTCAATGCATGATAATCGATCATTTGCAGTATGCGGGGAGTGCCATAACCGCCGCGAACAGCAAAAATGGCTTTTACGGTGTTATCGTGTACCATTTTATTAAAATCCGCGGACCTCTCGTTATCGCTACCGGCAAGATATCCGTAAACTGTGCGTATATGTTTTCCGTATTTTACACGATATCCGCTCTTTTCAAGGTACTCTGCACCCTTGTAAATTTTCTCTTCAGAGGAAGGAGTGCTTGCCGGTGCTATAAGGCCTATCAAATCGCCTTTTCGGAGACGGGGTGGTTTTATTATATTCATATATTTCTATGCTTTGTAAGTAGTATTGTAAAATAATTATCAGTGTTCTATTCATGTTCCTCTCTTTTTCTGAACAATTTTTATCAATTTTCCCGGGAGTGTTCTCGGTAAAAATCGGACAATCTGCGCTCCAAGCCAGTTTTTCCATCCGGGAATGACAAGGGGTCTTCCTTTCATTAATCCCATGTATCCTCGAAGTGCAACTGTTGAAGCATCTATTGAAAGTGAATCGATGAGGTTTTTTTTATTAGAAAAGCCGGCTCTCTTTCCAAATCCCGTCGCAGTGGGGCCTGGACAAAATGCAGTAACAGTAATACCCGTACCGCGAAGTTCCTCGGATAATGCGAGTGAGAAACTTGTTACATATGCTTTTGAAGCATAATATGTTGCCATCAAAGGGCCGGGTTGAAATGAGGCAGTGGATGCAACATTGAGGATTTTCCCTCGATTATTTTTGAGCATATCCGGCAGAATAAGCCGTGTCAGATGTGTAAGAGCGGTAATATTTACCTGAATCATTTCAAGTGCATCACTCAATTCCATATACGTAAAATCGCCACGCCATCCAAAACCAGCGTTATTAACAAGGACATCAATTTCTATCATGTCGCTTCTTAATGATTGAAGAATTTCGTCAGGTGATGAAGAAACCGATAAATCCTTTGTACAGCATTTGACAAGCACGCCGTGGTTTTTTTCAAATTCCGAGGCAATCGCTTTGAGTGTTTCATAGCTGCGTGCAATAAGAACAAGATTATATCCGTCGCGTGCGAAAAGTTTTGCCAGTTCCAGGCCGATACCTCCAGATGCACCCGTTATGAGTGCGGTGAGTCTGTCATTTATCATTCTCTATTCCTCTGCATTGAATTCTATTATCAGGATTTTTACTTCGTGTACATCGCAATCATTTCTTCAATTGCTGCAGCACACACAGGATCAAAGTCGACCAGACTTAAAGAGAACATTCTGCAATCGATCGACGGACGATACATCCCCTTTGCTGTGTATCCGGCACCTTCAAATGCACCGACTTTTCCAACCCAGGCGGGATCTTTCAGTATTTTTTTTAATTTCTTGAGCAAATTCTCGCGTTTTTCATAGTAATCATCTGCGAGTCTGTCTAAGTTTCCGCGGAGAGATTCTAAACTATCATACTCTATTTTAGGCCATGGTGTTGGAATTGGCGTATTGTTGGAAATAAGGTTACGCCATTTTAATGTTTCTTTTGTATTTGTCCGTGTTATATTTGGCTCCCAGGGTTCAATGTCTTTTGGATAAAAATCGATGTACGATATTTGAGAACTGTAATACTCGTCTGCTAAACCGCCAAAGCAGTGTCCGAATTCATGCACGTATACATAATCCATTTCCCATTCCTGTCCGATTTTTGCTGTTTGTGTGAAAGTTGTAGTATAGAGATTAAAGATTCCGCCGCCTCCGTAACGGTTATCGTTAACAAGAATAGTGATGAAATCATAGGGTGCTGTGCCTGCTATGTCGCGCACCGATCGATTATCCGCGGTTAAAATATACCGTGCCGAACCGAATGTATTGTACGTTGTGCCTAATGCAGTATTTTTCCAGATATTTATATCCGGCATATCAATTCCTGATTCGGCTGAAATTACTTCTATTGCACGGACGTTAAAATCATTCTTGTGAGTTATAAACGGTTTATAGGAAAAAAGTGTTTCGGAAAAGTGTTTTGCGTCTTTTCGAAATTTCTTCATATCATCCTTTGCATAACCATCTCCAAGAATAAGAATATCCACTTTTTTGTCAGGATATCCGTTGATCATCACATTAAACACGGTGAATTCTTTAAGGCGTTTCTCACGATTAACGGCTGTTGGATTGTTCGGATCGATCACTACAGAAAATATTTGGCGAAATGCCATCTTTTCACCGGCGGCGACAAATTTATCACGGCGATAGAAATCAACTACCACTTTTCTTTTCGGGAATGGAAAACGGACAGTTTCTTGACACGTTTTCCAGATACCATTCATAGCTTCATCAGTTGTTTGCCATTCGCCAAAGTATGTTGAATACCCGCGCGAATACATTAGTCTGTTCGACTGTAAATCACTAATTTTAAAGAAGCTGTCGCCAAGATTAAGCGTATCCAGTAAATTGATTTTGCTGCCCGGCCATGACCCTTCCTCGTACACCTTATCAAGTATAATTCGTTCGTGCCCCTTTGTACCGATATGATTATAATCAATACGCATAGTCGTTCCGGTAAAATCTTTCTCGTATGTCTGACCATTGGAAATACCGGTCACTAAAAAAAGAAATATAACAATTTTTTTCATATGACTTCCCTCAAACGAAAAGATATAATATTCTATTCTTCTTTGGTCAAACCTGCTTCTGATAATAAGAGGAATACAGTGCGTTCAATCAAGACATCGGTTATTGCCCATCCCTTCATATTATGTATGCGGTTGATCTCTTTGTTCTTAACACCGATTATTCTTAATCCTTTTTTGTGACAACAAGCATTTCATACTCGTTCGGAGTAAGCGGCATGCCGCGCATGAAATTTCCCACATGACATCCGAAAATATCAACTTTAGAAAAATTCAGCGACTTTAACATCCATGTAATTTCCGATGGCAAATAATAGCGTTCATTACAATGAAGTGTCCGTTTGTTGCCGTCATCATCCATAACTTCGAATGTCGAAGTATCCCGTAAAGTCATTGTATCGAATGAATGTCCGCTGCTCGTTCCTTCTACAGTACTCGAATTCATAAATTTTTCGAGTGAATGTGTTAGAGGAAAAAAAGCATTGAGTGTGGTCATAATAAATGTTCCGCCTGGTTTCAATGAGTTTGTAACTCCCTGTAAAATAACAAAGTTCATCTCATCGGTTTCCATTAACGCAAATCCTCCTTCACAGAGGATTAATGCAACATCAAACTCGTTTTTGAATTTCAATAATCGGGCATCAATCCGTTCAAATTTAATATTGATTCCGGCTTCCGCTGCCTTTTCACGGGCACATTTTAACTGCGATTCGGAAAGATCAATTCCGGTTACAGAGTAGCCGCGTTTTGCAAGTTCAATGGAATGACGACCTGTGCCGCACCCGATATCGATAATTCGTTTTGTTTTATCATAGCCGATTTCTTGTTCAATGAAATTGACTTCCTGAATAGTACCAAGTGTAAATGACTCACGGTCATATGTATGCGCATAATTTTCGAAAAGAATTTCGTACCATTGTTTCATGTTACCACTTCTTCCTTTTCCAGATGAGCATAATTCCACCAACAGAAATAAGCGCCAAAATAAGAATCATCCAGAATGATAGTGTATGTTGCTGCCCGGGGATTGGCACGTTCATCGAAAAAATGCTGACTACGAGTGTTGGCACCATAATTGCCAGCATGATAAGATTAAGCGTCTTCATCAGTACGTTCAAATTATTTCCGACAATAGATGCGCGTGCATCCATAAGGCTTGCAAGAATATTGGAATAAATTTCCGACTGCCTGTAGCATTGGTTGTTTTCGATGATCAGATCGTCAAGCAGTTCGATTTCTCCGGGTGTAAATCCGAGTTTTACCGAATTGTTTTTCAGTTTCTCGATCAGGCCGCCATTGGAATTAATCGAATTAAGATAATAAACCAAACTTTTTTCAAGTGTGAAAAGATTGAGAAGGTATTTGTTCTCCATTGCCTTATTGATCTTGCGTTCCAGTTCATCTGTGATCATTGTAATGACTTTAAGGTGCTCGAGGAAATGGAATATACTGCGATATAAAAGCTTAAGAACCGCTTCAGTCAATGTTTGTATGTTTGAAAACTGTTTACCGTCGAATAAAGGAAGGTCTTCCGTCTGAACAAGAATAAGGCGGTTTTTGAAGAGAAAAACACCGCACGAACCAACTTTGAACAATAATTTATCTTTGGCTGAATAATTGCGAGGACGTTTAAAAATAATGGCTGTATGATCCGGTTCAAACTCAAGACGCGACAGTTCATCCGGATCAAGTGCAGATGCAAGCGTGTGCTCGTCAATTTTTAGCTCTTCAATAAGATACTTTTTTTCATTTTCATCAGGATTTGTAAATACAAGAATAGAGCTTTGTTCCTGCTCTGATGAAGCAATACGCCCCTGAATTATTTCAAATCGAGTTATCATTATTCTATCCCTTTATTTACAGGTAATCTTACAATCATATTTATTCTGCGAGTAAAATAAGAATTCTTTTTTAGAAATGAACTCTATAAACAGGAAAAAGAACATTTTTCTTCTATATATTTGATTTAATGCTTTGCGTAAGGAATAACTTAGCAAGATTTGAAACTCTTACCACTTTTTCGTATAATCAAAAAACGGACAAACATAATTTCCACACGGAATTTCACGTGCCGATAACTTCATTTGTTTTGCTCTTGTTCGGCGGTTTTGTTGCAGGTTCTTTTGGCGCCTTGCTTGGACTTGGCGGAGGAGCGCTTCTAATCCCGTTTCTTGTTATAGTTTTCGATATCCCGATGCACCAAGCGATTGCAACAAGCATTATAGCGGTAATTGCTACATCAAGCGCGGGCGCAGCAATGAATCTTGAGCGCCGCACTGTTCATATACGGCTTGGAATGTTATTGGAAATCGCCACAGTAACAGGAGCTATTTTAGGCGGAATTACCGCAAACTATTTAAGTTCCGATATTCTTGTAAAACTTTTTTCTGGATTACTGTTTATGATTGCAATTGTTATGATTTTTCGGGCGCGACGGCATAACGGTCAAGAGCCGGTTTATACCGACGGCTCTCTTCCCGGAACATTTTATGATGATGCTGATAAGAAAATCGTTCGTTATACTGTAAAAAAAATACCTGCCGCAATGCTGATCTCGATTGTTGCCGGCAATGTCTCCGGATTGCTTGGTGTCGGCGGCGGAATTTTTAAAGTACCGGCTATGCATATACTTTCCGGAATTCCGATGAAGGCGGCAGCAGCAACGAGCAATTTTATGATAGGCGTGACTGCATCGGCAAGTGCGTTTATTTATTTTGCACATGGACATCTGAATCCCTTTATAGCTTCGACAGCAGCACTTGGCGTTCTCGCCGGCTCGATGACAGGTGTGCATATCAGCCGTAGAATTCAATCAAAAGCGCTGGTATGGATTTTCGCTATCGTTCTATTGGGAATTTCAATTCAATTTTTTTTACGGTAACGCTATGCCGGATTCTGCGTACATATCGAATGATGCAAAACATAAAACGGAACACTGGACAAGCCGTGTGCTTCTAATAAGCGTATGGATCAGTGCGAGTTTTATGATAGCAGGATCGCTAATTGGAGAAATATTTCCTTCAACGATCGTTGTATTTTATGAAAATCCAACGCTTGGCAACTTGGCGATGAGGATTCTTTCCGGTTCATTCGATCCTGTAACATTGATGTTTGCAGGACTTGTCTTTCTAATGTTCACGCCAATATTTCGTGTCATTACTGCGGTAATTGGATTCTGTATGGAGCATGATTGGCGATTTGTTTTCGTCTCGTGTATCGTGCTCATCTTGCTCGCCGGCGAGATAATTTATTCTTTATTCATAAAATGATTTGTAAAAGAATTTATGAAAGATTTACACCCTTTATTTTTATAGAGAGGAAGAAGGCGTGGTTTGAATAAATAAGAGAAAAGGATAGTGCATATGACATTTACTCAAAAGCTTAAAGAAATTCAAACCAAACAAAACTCTCTTCTTTGTATCGGTCTGGATGTCGATCCGGAAAAAATTCCCGAACATATGAAATCACGGGCGAATCCTGTTTTGGAATTCAACAGGCAAATCATCGAAGCAACGCAGGATCTTGTTTGTGCTTATAAGCCGAACCTTGCATTTTACGAAGCAATGGGTGAAGGCGGTTTAACCACGTTAAGAGAAACGTTGATGCTTATTCCCAAATCGGTCCTTACGATTGGAGACGGCAAGCGCAGTGATATCGGCAATACTGCCGAACAGTATGCCAAATCGCTCTTTAATGATTTCGGTTTTGATTCGGCAACGATCAATCCTTATATGGGATTTGATTCAGTCGAGCCATTTTCTAGAAATCCGGAGAAAGGTGTTTTTCTGCTTGCGCTGACCTCCAATCCAGGATCGAAAGACTTCCAGCGGCTGAAAGTGAAAGGCAAGCCGTTGTACGAAAAGGTTGTACAAGCAGCAAAAAAATGGAATAAAAATCAAAACATCGGTCTGGTTGTCGGTGCAACACACTCGCGTGAACTTAAAATGATACGCAAAATTGTTCCGGATATGCCGCTGCTGATTCCCGGTATAGGCAAACAGGGCGGCGATTTGAAATCGGTGATCCGCAACGGTTGCGATGAAAACGGACAGCTTGCAGTAATAAACGCAAGCCGCAGTATTATTTATGCATCATCGGGAAGAAATTTTGCAGATGCGGCAAGGGCAGAAGTGAAGAAAATGGTGGAAGAGATAAGAGCATATAAAAAATAGTTTGTAAGAACACGCCATAAATCAACAGCAAATGGGAGTATGTATGAAACGCCATAAATGGAATATCCATGAGCGTTTTCTTCGGCATATCTGGAGTAAACAATATCTAAAAAAAGCACTTAGAACAGCAGACGGCAAATCGCTGATTGTAATTGATGTTGGACAGCTTAATACAGATAGCGGCCCGGATTTTCTAAACGCGAAAGTGAAAATTAATAATATCTCATATGCGGGTGATATAGAAATTCACCGTACGGTATTCGATTGGTTCCAGCATCAGCACCAGGAAGATCCGCGTTATAATAAAGTTATTCTTCACGTAGTTCTTGAATCGGATAGTAAATTTCCGCCTACACTTGTAAAAAGCGGACGTGAAATCCCTGTCCTTGTTCTGGAAAATTTTCTATCCGAATCGATTCATACAGTCTGGCAAAAAGCTATTCTTGATGAACGGGTAAAAAAGTCGGTTACTATTCGCTGTT
>CAZYAM010000048.1:0-3548 GCA_964645575.1 uncultured Ignavibacteriaceae bacterium | reverse complement strand
GGACTCGGGTACAGCAAGAATCGTGAACCATTTGTTCGTTTAGCAGGAATAGTTACGTTGAAGATGATCAGAGAAATGGGAGCAGGAAATGAAGAGTTCAAAATCCAGGCTTTACTCTTTGGAACAGCGGATTTGATTCCTAAAATCAATTCTCTTAAACAGAAAGAGTCACGCGATTATGTAAGACGGCTTGCACGCGAATGGAAGATGCTGAAATCCTCTTTTCGCTCTGAAATCCTTCACTTTGCAGATTGGCAATTCTTTCCAACCCGGCCGTCGAACTTTCCAACTCTTCGAATAGCTGCCGCCTGTGTACTCATTAAACGGATATTATTTGACGATCTTTTCCGGCATATCATCCAGACAATAAAAGCCGTGAGTTCGCAGACAGAAAAAGAATGTGAACTTATTCAACTGTTCAGCATAGAAACGGATAATTTCTGGAAGCATCATTATGATTTTGATGAAGCGGTAATGAAGAATATCACTGCGCTCGGAGCCATACGTATTCGCGAAATCATCATTAATGCCGTAATCCCTATATCACTCTTATATGCACGTATTTTTAAAGATATAAGCGTTCGTGAAAGCGCTCTTCGGGCGTATTTTGCCCTTCCGGCTTCTGAAGATAATGCTGTTATTCGATTAATGGAGAGACAATTACTGAAAAATCGGCATTTTTTGGAATATGTAAGCCATCAGCAGGCTGTAATTCAACTCTATAAGTATTATTGTTTGGAAAGTCGATGCGATGAGTGTGAGTTTGGGCAGAGACTACTTGTATAAAGGTTCACAGATGACAAAATAAAATCCCGCATTGTGAATTATAAATGCGGATTCCAATATTATTATGATTTTTTCTTAAGTCTGAGCGTTGATAGAAATCGGAAATCTATCATAGGACAATCACAGCGGATGGTATTTGTTTAAATTCTGAAAAGCAGATCGGCATATGTCGGCAGAGGCCAGATTTTTGCATCGACCATTGTTTCCAGTTTGTCGCCGCTGATTCGCAGTGTTTCCATTGCCTTAAAAACTACATCGCGATAGTACTCTGCATGTTTGAGAACATTATTGCTGCTTCCGTTTCTGGCTAATGCTGTTTCAAGTGCTTCGATATTCTTTCCGAATGAATCTATAGTTGATGTTAACTCCGTAAGCAGTTTTTCCGCTGTGCTTGAATCAGCAGACACGGTTTTCAGCGACGACAAAGCAGCCGCAATTTTTCCTGTATATTCAAGAGAGGCAGGTAATATCTGACGCTTTGCCATATCCAGCATAGTCATTGCCTCAATGTTGATAGTCTTAGCATAGGCCTCAAGAAAAATTTCATAACGGGAATGCATTTCTGCTTTATTCAAAACGCCGTGTTTCTCATATACCGCAATTGCTTTCTCACTGATCAATGAAGGAATTGCAGCGACCATAGATTTAATATTTGGGAGTCCGCGTTCTTCTGCTTCTTTAACCCAATCTTCAGAGTAATTATTACCGTTAAAAATAATCCGTTTATGTTTCTTCACGATTTCAGTAACAATATTCTGCACTTCAGCGTCAATTTCTTTTGTTTTTTCCAAACGGTCTGCAATACGCGACAGGATTTCAGCAACGATCGTATTCAATACGGTATTCGGTTCTGCTATCGAGGCTGAAGATCCTACCATACGAAATTCGAATTTATTACCGGTGAAAGCAAACGGAGATGTTCTGTTACGATCCGTAGAATCTTTCGGTAATGCAGGCAAAGTGATAACTCCAAGTTTTAATTCGCCGCCGTTTTTGGACGATTTAGCTATGCCTTTTTCAATCTGCTCCAATATACCGGTCAGCTGTTCGCCAAGGAAAATTGAAATAATAGCCGGAGGTGCTTCATTAGCACCCAATCGATGGTCATTGCCCGGATTTGCAGTAGCAACACGTAAAATATCCGCATACTCATCAACCGCCTGAATAATTGCAGCAAGGAACAGCAGAAACTGTTCATTATCATGAGGAGTTTTTCCCGGCTCAAGCAGGTTCTGTCCGTCATTAGTGCTCATCGACCAGTTGTTATGCTTACCGGAACCGTTTACACCGGCGAACGGTTTTTCATGTAAAAGGCAAACCAAATCGAGACGATTTGCCACTTTTTTCATGGTTTCCATAACCAGCTGATTGTGATCGGTTGCGATATTTGCAGTTGAAAAAATCGGAGCAAGTTCATGCTGAGCCGGTGCAACTTCATTATGTTTTGTTTTTGCCAGAACGCCAAGTTTCCAGAGCTGCCGGTCAAGTTCAGCCATGAAGTTTGCAATGCGGTCTTTCAAATTACCGAAGTAATGATCTTCCAACTCCTGTCCCTTCGGCGGCTTCGCGCCGAATAGTGTGCGACCGGTAAGCATAAGGTCCAATCGTTTAGCATATAAGCTTTTATCGATAATGAAATATTCCTGCTCCGGCCCGACTGTGGTTGTGACTCGTGTTGCTTTTGTATTCCCTAATAACCGGAGAATACGAACCGCCTGTTTTGAAAGAGCTTCCATTGAACGAAGAAGAGGAGTTTTCTTATCAAGCGCTTCTCCGGTATATGAACAAAATGCAGTAGGAATACATAAAGTGTTGTCTTTAATGAATGCAGGAGAAGTGCAATCCCATGCCGTATATCCGCGTGCTTCAAATGTTGCACGAAGTCCGCCCGATGGAAACGAGGAAGCATCCGGTTCGCCTTTAATCAATTCTTTTCCGGAAAACTCCATAATGATGCGCCCGTCAGTAGTCGGGGATATGAAGGAATCATGTTTTTCTGCAGTAATTCCATTCATGGGCTGAAACCAGTGCGTAAAGTGTGTAGCCCCTTTTTCGATTGCCCAGTCTTTCATCGCATTAGCAACGATATCGGCAACCTCAGGGTCAAGCGGCAATCCTTCATCAATGGTTTTTCTCAGCATTTTATATACATGCTTCGGCAGGCGTGTCTTTGTTGCAGCATCGTTAAAAACATTGCTGCCGAAAGTATTTTCCAATGATTTCTGTAATACCAGTGATTCTGTTTCCATATACGATAATTCTCCTTAAATGAGCGTCATTTACTTATGCGTTTATACACTCTCGTTTCTCCTGTGCCGATAATTTTAAAATAAGCAACATTATTTATTTATGTATAAGTATAATATAGCATAAATAATTAATGTAATCAAGCTCTCTTAACAAAATATTTATTGTGAATGCAAATTTTATGTAAAATATGCTTGTTTTAATAAGGGCTTATGTAATTGGATGGGTGGAATTTTTGAAAAATGATAACAATTGCCGGTTCTTGCCGTAGAGGGACTATTTTTCCCATATTTTAACTTTATTTTACGCTCTTCAGATAGTGCTCTTTATATTGATCATTAAATACTAAGGAAAATGCAAAAGTTGAAAATCAGCTATATATTAATAATTCTTCAGAGTTTACCACCATTTGCCGATACACTCCCTTTATTTGCCGAATTATCCATACGTTTTGAAAAACTCTGTTGTATGTTGAACCAGTTTGTTGGTCATTATCTATACTGAATTTTGCAACT
>CAZYAM010000047.1:0-20115 GCA_964645575.1 uncultured Ignavibacteriaceae bacterium | reverse complement strand
TAAAGCGAAGAGTCTAACAATAGATGCATGCCTTAAGCTAAAATGTCATTTTATAGTTCATATAATTTTGCACTCGATTATTCGCAACCAAGATTTAGATCAACAGGTGGAATGGGCTGCTGATTATGTAATTGGTCGTTTTAATAAGTTTCTACAAGACAATAGTGCAAATGGTCTGTGTATAGTGGATAATCTGCCTGTCAAGCATCAATTTCAATATCTCTCAAATAAATTTGCAAAAGGATTGCAATTACCATCTGAAAATCGAATAGTGAGACTTGATCGTATTCGAATTTTTGCTTCCTCTTGTTCAAACGCATCTAATATTAGTTCTGCTATGGATATTGTGTTAGGTAGTTTTCGATATTGCATTAACAACCCAAAAAATCCTGAAGCTGCAAGAACTATGATTGGTAAAGTTGTAGATCTAATGTGGGGTGAAAAAAGAGATGATAATTATTTAGTTATTGGCAAGGGATTGATTATTCGTCCTGAAATAAAACAGATCAAGAATCTACAAATGAAAAAAGGATATGAAAATCTTATTGAACAAATCAATTCTTTGTTAAGTAATTCTTGTAACGATCAAAAATCAACTTAATTTAACCGAATGATTTTTAAAAAAACAAGAATATATAATTCGTTCACATCTCGTTTTTCCTTCTTTGAGATGCGGGGCCAACAAACCTCGATTTGTTGGTGGGGATGGGGTTTCAAATATGTAATGGAACATATATATATCTTAACCGTCTTAATTAGTGATAAAGACGTATTTTTGTGTAATTATTTATTAAAACTTGCTTTTTTCATTAGCTATTATTACTATTTGCTAGTCTAATTAAGATTATAAATGATATAGTCTAAGATAGTCTAAACTTGGCTTTAATCTTCCGTACATAGGGGATATTCTTATGTTGAAGAAATATCTTCCTAATAACAAATAAAAAGAGCGTAAATTCTATCATTTTCATTAATACTATTATTGGCATTATCTTTGAATTTAGATAACAATATATACGGATTGTGATATAGAGCTCACAATGTGAAATAATTGTTATTAAATTAAGTAAGAATAATTTAGCATAATATACAGGAATTCATGACGTCACAAAAGTCTGTAATGGAAGTGGCTGTTCCCGTTATATTTCTCATTTGAAGAAAGAATAAAAAATATTTAAGAGATAATTATGAAAACTGAAGCTATTGATTTAACAAAAATTTTAAAAGGTCTTGAAGGGGAATGGGTTGTAATTTCTGATGACATGAAAAGAGTTGTCAAAGCCTCAAAAAACATTGATGATCTTGATGAAGTTATTGAACAGGGTTATCTAATGAAAGTTCCTGATCCAACTTTAGTGCTTGTTCCGACTACTTTTTAAAAGATGGTATTCAAATATAGTCTAATTGCCAACCACCGTGTTCTTGGTGCGATTTATCGTCCTCAACTTCCGGTTAGTTTTCATCGAGATGTTTATGGATTCAAGTGCTTAGCTGTTATTGACTCTGGATCGTATCTCACTGTATTAAATAAAGTCTACGCAAGGAAGCTTGGATTATTATGGGATAATGGGATAGAAACGGATATTCTTGGAATTTATGGCACAAAACAAAAGTGCTATGTCCATGAATTTGAAATTGATATTATAGGACTTCCAGATAGCAGAAGAACAATAAAAGCTGGATTTGTTGATCTTGATAATGTAGATGTTTTATTAGGACAGATAGGATTCTTTGAACATTATTACGTTAAGTTTAGACATCCCGAGAGAGAATTTTGTATAGATATTCGCTAAATATTCTTAGTTTACCATATAGTAAAAATAGTCACTTAACATTTTTACGTTAACACATCAGATTAGCAGTAGAAAATAGGATTTAACTAAGGGTTATTCAATCATACGAGGCCCCGGTTCTCACGAAAGTGAGGATCGGGGCTTTTTTATTTTCTACCAAACGCAATGAAAATATATCTTGCCTTTTTCTCACTGGAATTATTTTTGGAGCTGTATTAATTTTTGCTTTATATACTATCGGCATGCCGCCTCCGACCGAAGAGCAGAAAATTCTCGACGATGTTATCCAGGAGTGGACGGAACATTCCGACACAATGGGCTTGATACCCGCCCAACCAGCCTGCTGCGCATTCTGGCAGGCAAGACGGCGGGTAAAAATCAAGCCCCTACAAAAGCATTTTTTTCCTCAACCGGCGTCCGTACACTTAATTTTTCACTAAAAGTGCAAAACTAATACGCTATCTTGCCTTTCCTTTGAAATTACTCTACCTTTTTTCTGTGACTAGTCTTCGTTATAAAATTGGCCTGTATTATCTCGTAATTGTCGTCATTGGTTTGGTTACCAGTGCCGTTGCGGTTTATAATTTTTCCAGTCTGAGTAATACATTTGAGCTTGTGCTGCGCGATAACTACGAAAACGTATTTGCCGCACAGAATATGTTCAAAGCTCTTGAACGTCAGGAGAATGCTCAGCTTTCGATGCTGCTTCAGGACATCGATATGGCCTATATTCAATTCAACTTCAACCGCGGAAATTTTCTCGGATGGCTGGAAAAAGCAAGGCAGGGAGGGGGGCGGAGTGCGCAGGAGACAATTGTCTTGAAAAGGATCGGTGAGGATTATTATAAATATAACCAGCTTTCCGATTCGCTATATCGTATTCTGCAGGTAAGAGGCCAGACAAGTGCTGCATCCGATTTCAAGTCTAATGTAATCCGCCCGGTCGCTGACTCATTAAAAGAAAGATGTTTTGAATATCTTGAAATCAATCAGGATGCAATGACGCATACCGAGGAAAAATTAAATCAGACTTCAAGTGATGCAACGCTCACGGTAATTACAATTTCGGTAATAGCAGTATTCCTGAGCTTCTTTATAAGCGTCCGGTTTACCCGTTCAATTCTGCGGCCGGCAGAAAAATTAACACAGTCTGTCCGCCGGATCAGCCAGGGACAATTGAACCAGAAAATTGATATAAATACAGATGATGAGATCGGTGCACTGGGACGCGAATTCAACAAGATGACGGAGCGGCTGAGAACTTACGAACAGACGAATATCCATCAGCTTATTGCCGAGAAGAAAAAATCGGAAACAATAGTTGAGAGTATTGTAGATCCGGTGATAGTGACTGACCGGCAGGGATATCTGATACTTATGAATCAGGCCGCAGCGACAGTATTCGATGTCCACGGATCGGACTGGCAGTCGAAACCGCTGCGTGAAGTTATAGGGAATCAGAGCTGGGTTGAGATGCTGGAATTGAACGGCGTGCAGAAGTATGAGAAAGAAAATCGGGATTCGCTTTTTGCATTCGTTCGTAATAATGTAACCATGTATTTCAGGCCGCGCCAGGCGCAAATTATGGATGAACAGGGAAATATTCAAGGAGTTGTAACACTTCTACAGGATGTTACGCGCTTTAAAGATCTTGACCGTATGAAATCCGAGTTTATTGCGACAGTCTCTCACGAACTTCGTACGCCGTTGACTTCGTTAAGCATGGGAATCGATATTCTCTCGCAAGGGGTTGTGGGGGCGGTAAATAAACGCCAGAGAGAGCTTCTAATTGCAGCGAAGGATGATTCGGAGCGCCTGCGAAAATTAGTAAAAGGCCTGCTGGATCTTTCCAAGCTGGAATCCGGAAAGTACGAAATGAAAAAGGAATTCGTCGATTTTCGCAGGCTTGTTGCAGAGGCAGTGCAGCCGCTGCGACTTCCATTCGAAGAAAAACAAATACAGCTGGAATTCGATGTACCTGAACGTCTGCCTGCTCTCTTTGCCGATTCCCATCAGCTCATCTGGGTAGTAACGAACCTTCTGAGTAATGCACTCAGATTCACCGATCCGGGAGGAAGCGTTCGTTTAACAGCGAAAGAAGAGAAAGATAGGATATTGGTGACGGTTTCCGATACAGGACATGGAATTTCACCCGAACACCGGGAAACCGTATTCGATAAATTTGTTCAGGTAAAGAGCCCCACCGATACAACACCGGGCAGCGTCGGTTTAGGACTGGCAATTGCACGTGAAGTGGTAGAAGCTCATGGAGGACGAATTTGGCTTGAAAGCACTGTAGGTATGGGGAGTACATTTTTCTTTTCTCTTCCCGCAGGGAATCAGAACGAGGCGTAATTAAAATGAAGCAAAATAAGCCTAACGCACTTATCGTAGACGACGAAAAAAACATTCTCAATACTATCGGAATTTGTTTAGAGTCTATCGGTATTGAGGCGGTTCTTTGTTTAAAGCCGCAGGAAGTATTACAGCTGCTCCAAAAGAATCGATTTGACATTGCTTTTGTCGATCTGAAAATGTCTCCGATGGATGGTATCGAAATTCTATCGGAGATTAAACAGTACTCGCCGGATACGACGGTTGTAATTATGACGGCACATGGCTCTATCGATTCAGCTGTAGTTGCCATTAAAAAAGGTGCTTATGATTATCTTCAGAAACCGTTCGATTTCGAAGAATTGAAGCTGTTTACGCGAAAAGTGCTCGAACACCATCAACTAGTTCATGAAATGGCGGAACTTCGCGAGGAACTTGCTTCCATACAGGGCAGCGGAGATATTGTTACGCGTAATCGTGCAATGATTGAGCTGCTTGATTTTGCTACGCGTGTTGCTGAAAGCTCAATCAGTGTTCTGATAGAAGGTGAAAGCGGAACCGGAAAAGAATTAGTTGCGCATTATATCCATCGGAAGAGTGATCGCGCTGAAAAACCGTTTATTAAAGTGAATTGTGCAGCCATCCCTGAACAGCTTTTAGAAAGCGAGCTTTTCGGACATATTCGGGGAGCGTTTACAGGTGCATTGAAAGACCGTCAGGGCCGATTTGAGACGGCGGACGGCGGGACGATCTTCTTAGACGAAATCGGCGAGATTTCTTCCTCCATACAATCCAAATTATTGCGTGTACTTCAAACAAAAGATTTCGAGCGTGTCGGTGAAAATATTACACGCAAAGTGGACGTGCGGGTCATTTCTGCCACGAACCGCAATCTTGATGAAGCGTTAAAAGAAGGTAATTTCCGTGAGGATCTCTTTTACCGCTTAAACGGCGTCCGAATTAAATTACCGCCGCTTCGTGAACGCCCGGAAGATGTACCGTTTCTTATCCATCATTTTCTAAAAAAATACTCTAAGGATAAAAGTATTGAAATAGCACAGGATGCAGACAAAGCATTAAAAGCATATCGCTGGAGCGGTAATGTACGGGAATTGGAAAATGTTATTGAACGTGCAGCGCTTCTATCGGTGAATGGTATTATTGAGTTGAGCCATTTACCTGAAGAAATCCGCAGCGCTTCAGAGCCTCAAGCGCTTTCATTAGAAGAAACAGAAAAGGTTCAGATTAAAAAAGTCCTGCAAATTGCTAAGGATTATGATGAAGCAGCCCGCATTCTCGGCGTCGACCGTAAAACACTGCTGAACAAACGAAAGAAATTTGGCTTATAAGCCGAAATAAACAGGTAAGTTTTCCTCTGATCTAAATCCTTTATTAATAATTATTTCTGCCGATCCGGGTTAAAATTGATTGTTCTGCGGGAAAATTTTCCCCGCAATATCCATGACACGCACTTCTTTTCTCGAATTTTTGCCTATATGAGCGGTACCATATTTGCAAACAATGTATTCGAGATGGGTCGTCAAACATTCGCAAACAAATAGCGAGGAGGTTGCGATGGATGCTATTCAGAATACTTCAAGCCAGAAAAAGCCGGTGAAGATAAAACGCGCTGGATTGCATATTGATATGACGCCGATGGTAGATGTCGCTATGCTTTTATTAACTTTCTTTATGTTGACGGCAGTATTCAACAAGCCTCAAGCAATGGAGCTGAATTTGCCTGCAAGCCAGGATTCCATTGCTGTAGCGGAGGATAAGCTTGTTACATTGTTTGTAGATTGTCATTCGCAAATCTTTACGCAAAACGGCAGCAGCGATAATATTTTACACCTGCCATTCGACAGGTTGAGGAGTGAATTGGCAAATTTAAAAAATAGAAAGCCCGATATCATTGCTTTAATAAAAATTGACAGGCGTGCGCGGAATGATTGATCTTCTCGATGAATTAAACTGCAGCGCAATCGATAGATTTAGTATTGCACCTTTATCAGAAAAAGATAAACACAGACTTCAGGATGTCTCGATACAGGGTAATAATCCCATTTGACACTCATTTTTTTGGAATTACCTTATCGTTAAAATATAGCTTTTGAAGAGTTCTATGGGGAATTATTCCCCGGATTTTTCCCAAGTAAATACCTGTAATTCTATTCATTCCTGTAATTCTCTTCATTTTATGAGGAATTATTCCCCAATTCTTATCTTTTAATTGTCCTAAAGTGTGGATTTTGGATTAAAAAAAAGGACATGTGTTAGAGATTTGTGGTACTGAATGTGATTAATGGGTGAACGTGCAGCATATGCATTCATCGAACTGAAAGATATAGAGGAAACGCTATGTCAATAAAACTCACTACACTCAACAATCTTGATATAGCTGTTTTAGAGCCGCGTGTTTCGCTTATTGGCGGTGAAGAGACCGATCAATTGAAGGCAAAAGCAAAAGATTTAATTGAGCAGGGAAATAAAAAGCTTGTTTTGGATCTTGGCGGCATTTCCTATATAAACAGTTCAGGCCTCGGCTCTCTTGTCGGTATCCACTCAATGTATCAGAAAGTCGGCGGTCAGATTAAACTATGCAATGTTGCTAAAGGTGTCGAGAATGTATTTGTTATTACAAAACTCACAAGTGTTTTTGATGTTGAAGAAGATCGCAATAAAGCGATCGACAGTCTAAAAAAATAAATCATCTAATTCAATTTCACATAAACAGGAGCAAGTTTCATGAAGACTTCAACGTTTAATACAATTGTTTTTATCCTGGCTTTCATAGTTGGTTGGGTAATTTTCCAATTCTTCCTGCCGACTTTTATTAAGGAAGGCGGTTATCTCGTTATTGCACTTATCGCACTCGTCATTATGCTGCTTTCTGTTACAGTCGAACGTATATTGACATTAAAGAAGGCGAACGGAAGAGGCAATTTAACAATATTCTTAAAAAATATACAGCAGGCAGTCAATGCCGGTGATATCGATACGGCACTTTCATTATGCGACAAACAGCGTGGATCTTGCGCAAATGTTCTTCACGCCGGACTGGAGCGTTATAAAACGGTTGTTGAGGAAGGCGACATTAAAGGGCAAAAAGAACTCATGGAGAGTATTCAACGCTCTATTGAAGAAGCGACAATGCTGGAAGTGCCGATGTTAGAGCGCAACCTCTCAATGATGTCCACGATTGCTTCCACCGGAACGATGGTCGGTTTGCTCGGAACAGTTCTTGGTATGATTCGTTCATTCCAGGCAATGGCACGCGCCGGAGCCCCGGATGCAGTTCAGCTTGCTCTTGGTATCTCGGAAGCTCTTATTAATACCGCCGGCGGTTTGCTCTCGGGTATCGGCGGAATCGTTGCATATAATTTCTTTACAACCAAAATCGACAACTTTACATATATGATCGATGAAGCAAGTTATTCAATTATCCAATCACTGGCTTCACGCAGACCGCATAAAAGGTAACCGGGAAAGGTGACGTTATGCCAAAACATAAAAAGAAAAGACTTGGTGTCCGCATTGATATGACGCCCATGGTTGACGTGGTGTTATTATTGCTGACATTCTTTATGATGACAACGCAGTTCAAAGCGCCTGAGGACGTCGAAGTAATAATTCCATCGTCACATTCGGAGTTTAAACTGCCGGAATCGAATATTATGATGGTATATGTGACAAAAGAAGGCAAGACCTTCCTTGGCGTCGATTCGCAAGGATTGATGGAAAAGCTGTTCGGAAAAGAAGCAAGATATAAACGTGCTATCGAAGTTGATAAATCCATACTTGGCAATACACTTATTCAAGCACGTATCAATAATCCGAAGCTTCGCACGGTCGTGAAAGGCGATAAAGATGCACCGTACGGGCCAATGGAAGATGTTATGGACGTTTTAGTGAAAGCGCAGATTACGCGTTTTAATCTTGTCACAGATCTTGAAAGAGGAGTATAATTATGGCCGGCGCAGATGTTGCTGAATCAAAATCGCACGAAAAAGGAAAGAAAAGAAAGAAGAAGCGCCTCGCGATTCGTATCGACATGACTCCCATGGTGGACGTAGTGTTGCTGCTTCTGACATTTTTTATGCTTACAACAGTCTTCAGTAAACCGCAGACAATGGAATTGAACTTGCCGCCGGACAGCGATATCCGCGTGGAAGTTGCTGCAACGACGCTGCTTATAATTCGAGTTGCGCCGAATATGGATATCTATTGGAATATGGGAAACGAACCGACTGCACTGAAGAAAATTACATTTAAAGAATTACGCCCTCTGCTGGCGGAAAGATTTCATAATATACCTAAACTCATTACGCTTGTACAAATCGATCGTGCAGCAAAATACAGTGATATGGTTGACATTATTGATGAGCTGAATCTTGCTAATATCACGCGTTTCAGCATTGCACCATTAAAAGATTTGGATAAAAAGCTGATATCAAAGGTGGCGGGATAGGAGATATTATGGCACAAACAATAGCAGTAACAAAAAGTAAATACGGTGCAGTAGAACTTAAAGCGGTTGCCAAAAAATACATTTTTTGGGGATGGGTGGTAGCTACAGTCTTAGCTTTTTCTTTCATCGGTTCGTATTATCTTATTGGACGGTTAACCGAAGAAGAAGAACCTGTTCACATAGTACGTATATTGAAATATTCGGATCTTGGCCCGCCGCCATCGCTGAGTCATCAAGCAGCACCTTCGGTTGCAGTGGCAGGAGCGGCAGTGAGGCCAAGTGTCGGTATCCCGGTTCCCGTTCCGGATGCGGAAGTAAGTTCTGAACAGTCATTCATGTCTCAGACAGAGATGAGTCAGCAAGTGGCACCTGCTGCAGCTGAATTGGGTAATGGCGAAATGATGGGAGAGCTGCAGATTGAAGAAGACGGCCCGCCGCCGGATTTCGTTCCATATGAAAAAGAACCCACCGTTGTCAAACGAGTTGAACCGAAATATCCGGATCTTGCTTTACGTGCCGGATTGGAAGGCAACGTGTTTGTAAAGGTGTGGGTAGATAAGGAAGGAAAAGTACGGCAGGTTGTTCTTCTCAAGAGTGATGCCCCAATTTTCGAAGAAGCTGCAATTGCAGCGGCGCAGCAATGGGTATTTACTCCAGCGGTGATGCAAAAAGGGCCGGTATCGGTGTGGGTTTCCATTCCGTTCCGGTTCAGGCTGACTGGAAACAAATAATATTTTAAAACGTCGAAGCTGATGAGGGTTAGGAAACAGAACACGCGGACGTGCACTGTTGCTGAAACTTATCAGCTTCGCACGTTTTAAACCGGGAAATTCATGGCACTGAAACTCTCTAACATATCGGTGTATCTCGGTTACTTGGTCTCTGCGGTTGCCTTTGTGTTCGGGATTATTATCGTAAGCGGTCTTGCGTTCCAATATATACCGATTCAAATGCGAATGATGTTCGGTATTGTTATGATCCTTCTGGGAATTTACAGGTTTGTCCTTACCCGAACTAAAATCCGCCGGCAATGTGAAGAAGAAGAAGAAGAGTGAAACGCTGTATATTCGCCATATTTCTCATTGTATTAGTTTGTGCCAACGGGTGCAAGAAAAAAGACGAGACAGCTACATCCGGACATCGTCTACTTCTGACTGCCGATCCGTACCTGCCTCTCATGCAGCAAGAAGCGGATCAATTCATGAGTATTTATCCTGAAGTTAAAATGACGTTACGCAGCACTTCAACACGCGAGGCAATTGTTCTTCTATTAAACGACAGCGTGCGATCAATTGTAATCGACCGCCAATTCAATGAAGAAGAACGGCAGATTATTCAACAAGCTGCCATCAGAATTGTTGAGAATAAAATTGCTGAGGATGGTATTGCTATGGTCGTCCATAAGCAGAATCCGATCTCAAATATTCAAACGGAATCTGTCCGAAAAATTGTTGCAGGCGAAGTTAAGGATTGGAGCCGAATCTCCGAATCTCGCTGGTCCGGTGATATTGATCTGGTTTTAACAGGCAAGAATTCAGGAATGTACGAACTGCTTCAAAAAAAGATTTTTTCAATATCCAAAGAATTGGAACTGACGACGCTTATGCCGAATCAAGGCGAAGTGGTGAAATATGTGTCCACGCATCCACGGTCGGTCGGATATGTAGCTTCATCGCTCGTAAATGATGACACAGAGTCAATAAAGGTCGTTCCGGTTGTTGTAAAATCACCGGAAGGGATCGAAAAGAGCTATGTACCGCGGCAGCAAGAAATTTACGACGGTCTTTACCCGTTTCATTATTCTTTGTATCTTTATAATGCTGAAGCAAAAGCATCCGTTGGAATAGGTTTCAGTGCACAGGTGCTTTCAAACATCGGACAAAAGATTATTCAGAAAGCGGGTTTAGTTCCCGCTTCAATCCCATATCGAATTATTCAGTTAAATGCGGAGTGAAACATCAATGAAACACATACTATCGGTTGTCATTCTTATTCTCGTTACCGCCACGGCTTCTCTTTTTAGTCAGCCGCAACTTGATAAAACCAGGGAACTGATAAAACAGAAAAAATTTGCAGAGGCTATTGCTGTATGCAAGGCGTATATCAAGTCCGAGCAAGATGATGAAAATGCCTGGTTGCTTCTTGCGGAAGCTTTTCTGCACGCCGGTAACCTCGACTTGGCAGAAAACGCTGCAAAAAAGGTTGTTCAGATTGAGGATGAGATGTTGGAAGGATATACGATACTTGCAAAAGTGCAGCTTGAGAAAAAGGACACTCAGGGCGCTTATGAAACTACAAAAGCAGGATTAAAAACGATAGGGAAGAAACAACAGAAATTTCCGCCGCTGCTTGTAGTGCTTGGAAGGACTCTTATCGAGATCGATTCGGCAGATGCGGCTTTGGTCGCCGCTTCGGAAGCAAAAGTAATAGACCCGCAGAATGCGGCTGCATATGAGGTAATAGGAGATGCTTATGTAAAACTAAAGGTTGCCCCAATGGCAATCAGCAGTTATGAAAAATCCCTGGAAATTGATTCTCTACAACCTCATGTACTATACAAACTGGCAAATTCATATAAAATGGAAAGGCAATACACGGAAGCTGCGCGTATATATATTCGGATACTTGCCCTGGATCCTAAAAATAAAGCTGCGCGTTTAGAACTTGCCGATTTATACGACCGGGCTGGCCAACCTTCAAACTGTGCTGCAGTTCTTAAAGAATATATGGTGAGTGAAAAAAATCCGCCGAAAGAAGTCCAGGCAAAATATCTGGGAGCACTTCTTCGCAGCGGGCAATATAAAGAAGCGGCACAAGAGGGCCGGAATTTATTAAAGAGGGAACCCAACTCGCCTCTTGCATACCGGGCGATTGCCAATGGATTCTATAGTGAAAAGAAATATGCGCAGGCCGTCGAAAATTTCAAGAAAATTGATTCATTGGAATTTGAAGATAACCGCTGGCTGGGCGAAGCATATAGAAAATTAAAGAAGGATGAACTTGCGGCAAAAGCATGGGAGAAAGCTGTAGAGGATACAACACAGCCGCTGAATATCCGGTCCTATTATTTGGATCAAATTGCTGCTGTTTGGATGAGTCGGAGATCTTATGATCAGGCGGCAGGGTTTTATCAGAAACGAATAGATCTCGATCCGGATGCAATCAGCGCTTATATTAATTATGCCCAGTGCATGATGCAGCTGGAGCGATTTGGGAATGCTGAGACCGCTTTGAAAACAGCGATAGAGAAAAATCCAAAGGTCCCGTCGGCGTATGTCACTCTTGGTTTTTGCTATTTTCAGATGAAAGCGATTGGTAAGGGAGAGGATGAATTCAGAAAAGCAATTAGGATTATCGATACAGCCGAGTCGAAATACAGGTATGACCTTGCGGATTCCTACCGCATGATCGGATTCTCAACGATGTTAAAAAAGAGAATGACAATAACAGGGTCAAGAGAGAAATGGGAAGAAGCTGCCGACTATCTGAGAAAATCCCTAAAATATAAAGAAAATGTGGCGCAAACACATCTTCTGCTCGGCCAGTGTTATCAGAACCTCGAAAAGATAGAAGATGCTGTTAGGGAATATAAACGAACATTGAAACTGAATCCAAAAAGTAAGGAAGCAAAAACAGGCCTCGATATGCTTGAATAAACATAGTGATATTTATAAAACTCAATAACTCTGATAATGAAAATAAAAAATAAGTTCACTTTTTATAAAACAGAATGAATTGAAAGGAACCGCAATGAAGAGTAAAATAATTCTTGTCTTGATGGTTGCAGCTGTTCTTCTTTCCGGTTGTTCAAAGAAAGCAGTTGAAATAAAAGAATGGGCGCAATATCAAGATCAGTTCTTTAGGGCCTCATTGAATTATCCTAAGGAATGGATCGTCGTTCCGGAACCGACAAAAATTATTATTTCTTCGTCTGCTGAAGCGGCAGAGAAATTTTTTGATCGAGATTTTCGAAAAGCCGACGGTGTCCAGGTCATTATTGCTTCAGAACGCAGCGACTCCTTACAAGATTACGTCGCCTATGTCAGTGATTTCAAGGCATTAAGGGAATCCGAAGGCTATAAAGTAACGGAAATGGAAGATGCAAAAATTGACGGGCTTGATGCAAAAAAAATTATTTATTCCGGCCTCGTTGCTGAAAATACTAAATTGAAAGCGATTTATCTTGCGACATTGAAAGATTCTACAATATATTATGTCCAGTATGCCGCCTTCAATGAGCTTTTTGCACCGTACAAACCGGTATTCGATTCTGTTTTGGCATCGTTGGTACTGCCTCAAAAGATTGTAATACCGAAGGGTGTAAATCCTGCGATTCCTCTTGTGCAAGTTGAAAAATACTCCGATAATTATGTTCAATTGGAATACCCGGCTAATTTTGGCCCGAATGAATTGCCCAGGAAAAGAGATATAATCTCCAGAGTAAGATTTGCAGGAAATAGAGACGGTATGAGAAATGACTGCAGTATCGATATTGATGTTCGACCGGCAAAGAAGCTTTCACTGCAAAAGGTTGTTGAACAGAACTTGAAGTTTTTCAATCCAAAATCGAGGGATGAAACAAGTATTAGCGGTGAAAAAGCCATCTATTTGAACTATGTACCGCAAAAAGTCAGGAATATTGACAGTCGAGCCTATTTTATCGTTAAAAACGACAGAATTTACCGTATTATCTTAAATTACTATGCTCCGATGAGTAAAGACTTCCTACCGGCATTTGAAAAAGTCATTGCTTCCATCCGCTTAAAATAGTATGTTAATACCCATCTTACAAGTGAAGCCGGGGTTGTTGAGTAACTCCGGCTTCCTTCTGTTGGACACGGAAAAATGAATTTTGGATTCTGATAGTAGCGGTCCTTCGCTTGCACATAAGGGAGTGAAGGAATATGCAACAAGCCGACCGCGTGTTTTAGGGTGGCTACGGAGTGCTGCAATTCTTGATGGCGACTGGGGTACCAGTGTCGCTTATGTTATGGGACTTGGATTTGCCCTGGCAGGCTATTCAAGTTTCTGGCACCTTTGCTTCATGCTGGCTCTTACAAGTCTTGTTGCCGCCAATTATATAACCATTTGTCGTCTATATCCAAGCGGTGGCGGTGTATATAGCGCAGTTTATCATCGATCACAACTTCTTGCGGTATTTGGGGCGCTGCTCTTGGGAGCAGATTATATAGTCACGATGGCACTTTCCATATTGGATGCGTGTCATTATCTGAATTTACCTTATCCTGCTTTTTTTGCTATCCTCATTATTGCAATCCTTGGATTAGTAAATTGGTTCGGGCCAAAACACTCCGGCGGATTGGCCTTGTTGATATCCGCTTTTACTCTGGCAACTTTAGCAACAATCATTTTTTCATCTGTAGGAACGGCCGTCAGTCAATCTGTAATTGTCTCACCTGAAGGCGGCTTTTTCAAGAATTGGGGTATTTTTGTCGGATTTATCCTGAGTTTATCCGGGATTGAAGCTATTTCAAATATGACAGGTCTAATGAAAGATCCTGCACGTGATTCCCGGCGCGCCATTCTATCCGTCTTGACGAAGGTTATTATTGCTAATGTATTCCTTGGACTTGCCATGCACGCCGTGCAAGGATTGACTCCCGGCGATCATAGAGATGATATGCTGCGTTTTTTAGGTGAACACTATGTCGGACAATGGTTCGGATGGTTTGTAGCTTTTTCATTAGGTACACTGCTGATTTCGGCCGGGAATACTGCTTTGAACGGTTTAATTTCTATACAATTCCTTATGTCAGTTGATAAAGAACTTCCTTTATCGCTGCGTAGATTGAATCGTCATGGTGTTCCAATAGTACCTCTGTTAGTTACTGTCATCTTGCCGATAATAGTACTGATTATTATTCAAGATGTTGAAACGCTTGCCCACCTCTATGCTATCGGATTAGTAGGTGCAATGATTATCAACCTTGGTTCGACAGCGACTGATAAATCGGTAAGTCTAAAACCTTTTTTAAAGATTTTGATGCTTATTTCGGCCGGAGTGCTCATTCTAATTGAAATATCGATAGCCATTAACAAACATGAGGCGACAATTTTTGCCGGTCTTATTCTTTTGCTCGGCCTTGGAGCTCGTCAGATTGCCCGATGGATGTTTGCAGCTCAACCTGTAGCAGCGACGGAAGAAGTTGTAATGCCGTCTCCGACTCGAAGACGCCGCCGGATTTCGATCCCTTCCGCAAAATACTTGCTTGCTATTAAAAAAGCGGACGATCGATTATTAAAATTTGCTCTTGATGAAGCAAAACAACGCGGAGCGCTGCTTTTTATTCTTCGCATTAAAGAGATTGCCGTCGGTACTTTACCGGAACGGATGGAAATGAAAGTGAACGGCGGCGAAGAACATATCGAAAAGATTTGTTCGGCTGCCGGCATTGACTATCAAATAATTTCAATTCCGAGTTATGAAGTCGGTTATACAATTGCCGAACAGGCAGCCACTTTTGGCGTCGATCGCGTAATATTGGGAGCGACTAAACGCAATATGCTGGAATATGTCTTAAAAGGAAATGTGATACGTTCGTTAAGTGCACTACTGCCGGAAGATGTACAGCTGGTTATATTCGGTGGATAGAAAATAAGTCAGAGTATTCCAAATATCGCTTCTCGCAGTAATTTCTTTTAATACAAAACCGGAAGCAATGGACTAATCGTATAGTTTTTGGAGAAAGCAATACTGATGCATAGTATTTTTCTGTGGATTGGATTTAATATTTTTATCCTTATTCTTCTTGTTGTGGATTTGACTGTATTTAACCGCAAATTGCATGAGATCAGTATTCGGGAGTCCTTAATCTGGAGTGGAGTATGGATTTTTGTTTCACTTCTTTTTAATGTCGGTGTGTTCTTTTGGTACGGCCGTGAAGCGGCATTACAGTTCTTGACAGGTTATCTCATTGAGAAGTCCCTAAGTGTCGATAATCTTTTTATCATTTTACTCCTGTTCTCATATTTCCAAGTACCGGCAAGATATCAACATAAGGTTCTTTTCTGGGGAATTTTGGGTGCTCTAATAATGCGCGGGATTTTAATCTTTCTGGGAGCTACTCTCGTTGCATACTTCCATTGGATTCTTTATATTTTCGGACTTTTCCTTGTCGTTACTGGAATCAGAATGGCTTTTCATAGCAAGGAAAAAGAAGTGCACCCCGAGCGGAATTTTGTTGTTCGGTTATTTAAACGAATATTCCCGTTTATCTCAGGATTTCATGAAGAAAAATTCTTCATAAAAATCGATGGAGAATATTACGGAACACTTCTATTTATTGTGCTTATTGTCGTAGAAACAACGGATTTGATCTTCGCTGTTGATTCTATCCCCGCGATTTTTGCTATCACTCGAGATACATTTATCATCTATTCTTCAAATGTATTTGCCATTCTCGGATTGCGATCTCTCTATTTTGCTTTGGCGGGAATAATGGATCTATTTTACTATCTTCGGCATGGACTCTCGGTCATTCTTACGTTTGTCGGCCTGAAGATGCTTTTGGCAGATATTATCCACATCTCGGTTGGATTAGCACTTGGAGTGATTGGGTGTGTACTTCTTCTTGCAATAATTGCTTCAATTCTACGGGCAAAAGCTTATAAGAAAGATCTACCGACTCATTGACTGCTTTTTAAGTCCGACATTTGTTTTGAACCTGTGCAGGCTTCTATCTGAACTCTGCTATTTCTGAGCCGCAATTCGGTAATTTAAAAACTTGTAAATTTCCGCTGTCACTAATACTGTTGATGATGCAGCCAGGGCAATAATCACCTCACGTAAACTCAAGAATATGGTTCCCAACGGCTTTTGGAATACAGGAAGATAAATGACGGAAACGGTGAGAAGTAATGCAGCTATAGTACTGAAAACAAGGGGCTTATTGGTGAAGAGTCCCACTTTATAAATTGAATCTTCTTTTGACCGGCAATTGAATCCATTAAATAATCGTGATAGAATAAGAGTTGCAAAAAAAACAGTTGCCGCATGCTGTGCGGAATAGCCGTTGGAGAGCTCCCACACGTATGTTCCCACGGTGACGAGCGCTATTACAATACCGATTCCTCCTATACTCCATAATGTGTTTATATTTAATACGCCTTCATGAACATTTCTCGGCTTCCTGTGCATAATACCGGGCTCTGGTGGTTCGACACCAAGCGCAATTGCAATTAGCCCATCCATGATAAAGTTAATGAATAGAATTTGGACGGCAGTAAGCGGAAGAGGCAGCATAAAAGCCAATGCAATAATCATAGCAATTACGGTCGCTATATTGCCGCTGAGAAGAAAAACGAGATATTTACGAATATTCTCAAAAATACTGCGGCCCTCTTCTACTGCAGATACAATAGATGCAAAATTATCATCAGTCAGAATCATATCAGCAGCTTCTTTACTGACATCGGTACCTGTCATACCCATGGCAATGCCGATATCAGCTTTTTTTAACGAAGGAGCGTCGTTAACGCCGTCGCCTGTCATTGCGACAACATGTCCTCTATTCATAAATGCTGTTACAATTCGCATCTTATGTTCCGGTGCTATACGTGCATAAACATTAATCGACTCGACTCTTTGCTCTAAGTCATAGTCTGAGATATGCTCTAACTCAGCTCCTGTAATTACTCCGCCGTCTTTTAGAATTCCTATCTCACGTGCAATCGTAATTGCGGTAATTTTATGGTCGCCTGTAATCATTACGGGTCTGATTCCAGAATGTTCGCATAATGCAATTGCTTCTTTAGCTTCGGCACGCGGCGGATCGATCATTCCTATTAATCCAAGAAATACCATGTCATGTTCGACAGATTCATCTTTATAATTCTTGGCGGAAAACGACTTCTCTGCAAGTCCCAGCACGCGCATCGCATTTTCGCCCATCCGATACGCAATTTCGATAATTTCTTTACGATCATTTTCGTTAATAGAATCGATTTTTCCCCCACGAAAAATAGATGAGCATGTTCCTAAAATCACTTCCGGTGCTCCTTTACTGAAAGCAAAAATTTCCTTATCCACCTGATGGATTGTCGTCATCCTTTTACGTTCGGAAGAAAATGGAATTTCATATACACGAGGGAAGCGGTTTATAATATCTCCGTGATGAATACCGGCTTTTGCAGCCGCGACAATGATTGCTCCTTCGGTAGGATCGCCGAGAATTTCCCATGTTTCTCCATCTTGCTGAAGTACCGTATCGTTGCATGAGACTCCTGCGTAAAGAAGATAAGAAAGGTCGCGATCTTGATTCGGATTGATAGTGTTTCCGTCGATAGTAAAAAATCCGTGAGGGATATATCCTGATCCGCTGATATTAAAAAGTTTTCCATTAGTATAGATTTTACGAATTGTCATTTCGTCCTGTGTAAGAGTACCGGTCTTGTCGGAACAAATGATCGTTGTAGCGCCAAGTGTCTCGACGGCAGACAATTTTCGAATAAGTGCGCGGCGTTTGACCATTCTGCGCACACCGAGCGCAAGACTTATCGTTACAACAGCAGGGAGAGCTTCAGGAATGATTGCTACAGCTAAAGCAACTCCCCAAATGAACATTTCAACGACGTCATATCCGCGCAAGATGCCGAATGCGCTGACAACCGCTGCGATTATGATGGAAATAATTCCTAAAGCTTTACCAACCTTATCAAGGTCGGTTTGAAGAGGTGTTTTTCTTGATTCTGTTGTTTGAAGTAAATCGGCAATTTTTCCAAATTCCGTCGACATACCTGTTGCTGTTACTACTGCCTTCCCTCGTCCGTACGAGACTGAAGTACCCATATATACCATATTCAATCTATCGCCGAGTGAAGTATCGCCCTGCGGCAGGGGAGTCACTATTTTTTCTACGGACTCCGATTCTCCTGTGAGAGAAGCTTCATCAATTTTAAGGTTCATAACTTCGATAAGCCGCGCATCAGCAGGAATATTATCGCCTATTCGCAAGATAATGATATCGCCAGGTACAATGCATCGAGCGGGAATACTTGTTTCCTTCCCCTCGCGTATTACAGATGCAAAAGGGGCGGCCATTTTTTGCAGAGATTCGATCGCTTTTTCAGCTTGATACTCTTGAAGAAAACCAAGAACACCTGCAAGTACGACGATGATGAGAATTGCAAACGCTTCAACTCCTTCACCGATGAAGGCGGAAAGAATTGCCGCAATAATTAAAATGATAATCAATAGACTTGTGAACTGGCTGATAAAAAGCTTGAATGCTGAAGTGCTTTTTCCTTTTTTCAACTCATTTGGCCCGATTTGCAAGAGCCGTTGATCCGCTTGTTCGTTCGATAGGCCGTTTAAATGAGATCCAAGTTTTTTTATAGCAATATCAAAAGGAAGAAAATGCCATTGAATGATGGAATGAATTTGATTCTGAGTTTCAGTATTCATAATAAATTCGCCGGAGAATAACCTTTTTATCCAGAATATGATTTACCTAATGTACGAAAAAACAAAAGACGGTGCTATGGAAGAAATCTTTGCCCGGAATATTCCAATGAGATGATAAAACTAAGACAATACATGAACGATCGGAACAGTTTTTAGGTATAGAGGTAATTAAAGAGTGAAAGATTTTGGCATATGTGCTGAATTATTTTAAAAAAAGGCATACAGATTTTTCTGTATGCCTTTTTTGTGCTATTAAAGAATGTTCATTCGCAAGAAATGAGATGCATCCCTTTACACCTTGGAAACGTTTATCGCTTGGAGCCCTTTCGGTCCCTCCTGGACGTCGAATTGCACTTTATCACCGTCGTTCAGGGTTTTGTACCCTTCACCGACAATTGATTTAAAATGCACGAATACATCTTCTCCGCTTGCGCGAGAGACGAATCCAAACCCCTTAGCACTGTTGAACCACTTGACTGTTCCTTGTTCCATGGAACAAATCCTTTCATATAAAATGTTCCCCGACCAACCGTCGGGATGGTGTACGCCGCAACTACCGGCTCTTGCGAAAAAAATCAGCGAACTGAAATACCAATCGGCAGTCGTTCGTCGATAGCTTCTTCACTTGGGATGCAGAGCTTAGCCCCATCTAAGATTATCGAAGCAAATTCCCATTTATAAATCGACCGGGAATTCTCACAAAAAAGCAAGCACGGTGTACCGTTACTTGTCGCCATGAAAATACAACTTGTTAAGATAACTTCCAAATGGAAAAATCGATCCTTTAAAGGGCGTATGGTATCCCAAGCGAATCCATATGATACAAATTATAGCAATGTAGATGCCTCAGATTATCCACTGGTTGCTGAATCATCCGGTCCCTCGATTTTAAATAAAAAAATGCGAAAATTATGCGGTATTCTTACAATTTGTAATAATGTGAATAATCTCTAATTGGTGTGAAAAACACTAATTCAATAAGATGGAATACTCCTGGAATAATAGCAGCAACATACTTCTGCCTGTCGGACGGGCAAGAGATTGCAAATACCGCTTTCTTATTTCACTAACATTAATTTCTTGGTACTCGTAAATAT
>CAZYAM010000046.1:15911-20201 GCA_964645575.1 uncultured Ignavibacteriaceae bacterium | reverse complement strand
GACAATCTCTTCGATTGTCCTTTTGTGGACCGTATCGGGCTCGAACCGATGACCTCCACAATGCCATTGTGGCGCTCTCCCATGCTGAGCTAACGGCCCATTTTTTATTAGAATATACCCAAGGATCAGAGTAAAGTCAATTAGAAAGTCATTGCGGGGGGAATGAGTTTTCAGTACTTTATGATTGATCAACAATAAACAAATCTAAAAATTTTATGACACGATTTCTTCCAATTCTTCTTTTCATTTTGATTATAGTTCTTATCATAAGCTTATTCATCTCCTGTAAAGATACACAAACAGGTCCGTCATCAGAAATAATATTTCCCGACGATAGCGTAAGTTATACCAAGCATGTCGGACCATTATTTCAACAGAAATGTGCACGCTCGCCTTGTCATGTAAGCAATAGTAAAGACACAGATTTAAACCTCGAATATCCTTCCTACTCAGCATTGATCAATAAACCGGGACTTATCTTTCCCGGGGATGCGGATCATAGTGTTTTGGTTCAGCATTTGGAAGGAAGATTATCTCCTATGCCTCCGCCCAATTTTCCTCAATTAACACAAAATCAGATCGCTGGAATAAGGAAATGGATTGATGAAGGAGCAGAATTTAACTGACATCCATCAATTATAAATTCCGCGCATCTCTTCCCCAGTGAAGTTTTCTTCGCAGAATGTCATAGTAACTGGTTCTCATTCTCTTTACAAGTTTTGTAACTTGCGGTGAACGTTCTATAACTACTTCCAGCGGAAGATGGACAAACACCTGTGATTGGCCGTCCGCTGTAATTCGCATTTTGCCATGCGCTTTTTGAACTCTTAACGTAATAGTCGATTCTTCCGGTACAACGACCGTCCTCGCAGTTAACGAATGCGGACAAATTGGATTGATAAGTAAAGAACGGTTTGTAGGCGTAACGATAGGCCCGCCGTTCGATAGTACATATGCCGTGGAACCTGTCGGAGTTGCGACGATTGTACCGTCGCAGGTAAATATTGATAAAAGCTCACCGTTCATAAATGTCTGCACGTCGAACATACGCGACGAGTCTGTCTGACTCAGTACAATATCATTAAGTGCAAGCATACAATGTTTTGATCTGTTTATACGCGCCTGCACCATCATCCTCTCTTCGATTCTGTAGTCACCTATTAGAATCTCGTCAAAACAATCATCAAGCTCATCGATGGTAACTTCTGTTAGAAATCCTAATTTCCCTAAATTTATCCCTAGTATAGGTGTTGCGTTTCCGCTTACGAGTCGTGCAATCCGAAGCATTGTTCCATCTCCGCCAATCGAAACGACTATATCGCAAGATGTTTGTATTTTTTTTTCAGGTACGACATTGGATTTTGAGATAAATTTCTTATCGATTTTTCCGCGCAGTCCTTTAACCAATGTATCGGGAAAAACGAACGGTATTTTCTCCTTTTGACACCGGCGTATGAACTTTTCAATAACCTGCGGCAGTTCTTTCTTTTCTAAATTTCCACAAATTCCGAATTTCATGACGGCGCCTTTTCCTTCTCTTCAGTCTGCTGTTCTTTTGTCGATTCATCTACATAGTTTAATTTTAGCTCCTGTAAAACTCCTTTAAGAAAACGTGATTCGTCTTCCGATAAATTTCCTTTTGTTCTTTCCTCCAGCATATCCAAGATATCGATAGATAATTGAGCTTGCTGAAGATCCCGCTTTATTTTGTCTGTACTCGGATCCTTCAGTTTGCCCATTTGCTGCATCGCAGCAGCTTGAAATGTCATAATCAGACTGAATAATAATGAAGTATTTTTTTCTGCTGTCATCGATGTTCACCTTCCTTCCGTTTCGAATATTCCCATAACTTTGAATATTTAGTAAAAACATAATTTGCAGAAAGTACGCATAGAATGAATCCTGGAATTCCATCGAGGAATCCGAGTCTCAGTATATACATTCTGAAAAAAATCCAGATCGGATTGATAATCAGTTTCACAAGGGAAAATCTCTTTCTGCGATCCAGCAGTTCTTCTGCTGCAAGTGAAGTATATTTATTGAATTTCTCAAAATAGCTTTTCAAATTAGGATCTGTATAATGAAGAAGATCGGATTGCAGCGGAACTGTTTTTCCTTTTATTTCCAATCGTTCATGAACCTTTTCCTCCGTAAACCGGCCTGCCGAACGCCGAAAAACACGAGTAATTCGCCCCGGATACCAGCCGCAATGGTAAATCCATTTGCCGAGGAAATTCGCACGTCGCGGTACGCTGAATGCGATTACTTTCTGATCAATCTTTGAAAGCTTTTCGAGTATTTCTTCCCGTAATTCCTGAGTAACACGTTCATCTGCATCAACAGATAAAATCCATTCGCCGGAACATTGGATTAATCCAAAATTTTTTGCCGCACCGTATCCGTCCCATGGCCTGCTGTAGACTTTTTGAGTAAATTCCTTCACAATATCAAGAGTACGATCGGTACTGCCTGCATCGACCACAATAATTTCATCTGCCCACGAAACAGATGCAAGACATTCACGGACATTCTTCTCTTCATTTTTAGTTATTACGACAGCAGATAGTTTCACAATTCTTATATCCTATCCGGCTACCACGATATTAACCAATTTATTAGGAACGATAATTTTTTTCACAATACGTTTCCCGTCTGTATAACGCTTTATATTTGCATCGCATAAAGCAAGTTTTTCCAATTCGGTTTCAGGCGTATCTTTCGCTACAATTACTTTTCCGCGTATCTTTCCGTTAATCTGTAAAACAATTTCAATCTTCGATTCAGCACATTTTGCCTCGTCATAGACAGGCCAGGATTCATATGCTAAAGTATTTGCATGACCGAGCTTTTCCCAAAGCTCTTCCGCAAGATGAGGCGCAAATGGAGAAAGAAGAAGGACAAAGTCTTCAAGCTGCTTTCGCGGCTTAATCTCCAGCTTCATCGTTTCATTTACAAATATCATCATTTGCGAGATGGCGGTATTGAATCGAAGTCCGTCAATATCATCTCCTACTTTTTTCACTGTCTGATGATAAAGTCTTTCATAATCTGGAGTCGGTGCAGTATCCTGTATGGATGCATCTAATACACCTTCATCGTTCACAAACAACCGCCAGACACGATTTAAGAAACGAAATACACCTTCCACTCCTCGAGTGTTCCATGGCTTCATCTCTTCCAACGGGCCCATAAACATCTCGAACAAACGTATCGAGTCGGCACCATATTCTTTTACGACATCATCAGGATTAACGACATTTCCTCGCGATTTTGACATTTTGCGGGAATCTTCACCAAGAATAATTCCTTGATGCCTCAATCTGATAAACGGTTCCTTAGTGCTGACATAACCAAGATCATAGAGTACTTTATGCCAGAAACGCGAATACATCAGGTGAAGTACAGCATGTTCCGAACCCCCGACGTACAGGTCGATCGGCATCCATCGTTTCTCTTTTGCAGCATTACAAAATGCATTATCGTTTCTCGGATCAATGAAACGCAAATAGTACCAGCATGAACCGGCCCATTGAGGCATTGTGTTTGTCTCACGCCGTCCTTTCAGTCCGGTTTCTTTGTCAATTACATTGATCCAATTTGTTGCGAGAGCTAAAGGCGATTCTGTTGTACCGCTGGGTTGAAATTTTTCCAGGTCCGGCAGTTCCAGAGGCAAATCCTTCTCATCCAATGCCTTCATAGTTCCGTCTTCAAGATGGATAATTGGAATTGGTTCGCCCCAGTACCTCTGACGCGCAAAAAGCCAATCGCGAAGCTTATACTGAACGGTTCCTTTACCGATTCCTTTCTTCGCCAGCCATGCAGTGATTGTTTTTTTTGCCTCCGGAGTAAGAAGTCCATTAAGAGAAACTTCAGAGTTGGAAGAATTTATTCCAACTCCGTCTCCCACAAAACATTCCGGAGCATCCGGGCCTCCGTCGACCACCTTAACGATAGGTAATTTGAATTTTTTTGCAAATTCCATATCACGTTCATCATGACCCGGTACAGCCATAATTGCTCCGGTACCGTATCCCATCATAACGTAATCTGCTATCCAGATCGGAATTTCTTTTCCTGTCGTCGGATTTATTGCATAACTTCCCGTAAAAATTCCGGTTTTTTCTTTTTCAGTTCCACGCTCAAGCTCGCTTTTAACTGCCGCTTCTTTTCGATATTCCTGAATCTCCTGAACCCGCTCCTTTGCCGCTATCGCATCTACGAGAGTATGTTCCGGTGCAAGCACCATATAGGTCGCTCCGAACAATGTATCCGGCCGTGTTGTAAATACAC
>CAZYAM010000046.1:2593-15811 GCA_964645575.1 uncultured Ignavibacteriaceae bacterium | reverse complement strand
GTACCGAGCGCCTCACACCAGTTAACAGGAATCTCCGAGATATATGCTAATCGAAATTGCACAATAAAATCATGCTTTTCTTTTTTCGACTTTTTCTTCCACTCTTCCGCAGTGAAGTACTTTTCACTGCTGAGGTTTTTCGTTCCATTTAAAGCAAGTTCCCTTTCAAGTGTTTCAATAGGTCTGGCTTTATGTTCTTTTGGATCGAACCATGAATTATAGATTTTTAGAAATATCCATTGTGTCCATTTGTAGTATTTTGGATCCGTGGTATTGATTTCACGATCCCAATCATAACTCAAGCCAAGCATCTTAATCTGACGCCTAAATGTATTTATGTTCTTTTCAGTCGTTGTGCTTGGATGAATATTCGTCTGCATAGCATAGCGTTCGGCCGGCAGGCCGAATGCATCCCACCCCATCGGATGCAGAACCGCATAACCTTTCATCCGGCGATAACGACAGAGTATGTCTGTGGCGGTATACCCTTCCGGATGACCTACATGCAAACCGGCTCCTGATGGATATGGAAACATATCCAGTATATAAAGTTTCTGCTTATTTTCGTTATCAGAGACCCTGAATGTTTTCTTACTTTCCCAGTATTCCTGCCATTTTCGTTCAATAGTTAAAAAATCATACTTCATAATAGATGAAATCCTTTACTTCAAATGGGAAAACAACCTGCACCTCGAAAGCGACTTAATAGAATTTACACAAAGTGCACTCTATTATCAATGTTTCGAAGTATTATAGATATACTTTAATTAGATACTATCTTCAAAGTACCGCTTTCTAATTCCCCCGATTTCGCCGTGATTTGTATTGTACCTTGTTTTCCTTTAATGGATCTCACGATGAGCATACATTGTCCATGGAACACTTCATATCGTTCCGATTGAAATGATCTGTGATTAGTCGGATCTCCGTTTCCGACCGCGGCAATAACACCCGGCCCATTAACAGTAAACTGAACTAAATTATCAGCAATCGGAACCATAGCACCGTTCTTATCGACTATCTTCGCCGTAATAAACGCCAGATCACATCCATCTGCCTTGATTATTTTTGTTTCTGCACCAAGATTTATTTTAAATCCTTCACCGGATGTCTTTATAACATCCTCCGCCCACTTCTTTCCATTTTTATAGGTCACAACCTTCAACTCCCCGGGCACATATTTCACGTCATCCCAGCGGAGGCGGTATTTGAATTGTTCTTTTGTTTCCCTTCCGAGCGACCTGCCGTTGAGGAAAAGTTCAGCCTCGTCACCGGAGGTATACACATGCACAGGTGTCACGAGTCCCACACGTTCCGGCCAATTCCAGTGCGGAAGAATATGCGCCGTAGGCAGATCAGGTTTCCATCTGGCTTGATAGATATAAAACCTATCCTTTTTAAAACCGCAAAGATCGACTATTCCAAAGTAGGAACTGCGGGAGGGCAGTGAATCGTCTCCAAAAGGCGTCGGTTCACCGAGATAATCGAATCCTGTCCATACAAACTCACCTGCAATAGATGGATTTCTATCCTGTGCCTCAAACTCAACATCCGGGGGATATGCCCACGGAGGTGCGTATAAATCATATGAGCTTACCTGATAATTAAAAAATCCTTTTGATTTTTCTTTACTGACCGGGAAGAAATATTCTCCAATTGAGCTTACACATGACGCAGTTTCTGTCCCGACATACGGTTTCGAGGGATATAATTCATGGAATTTTTTGTATTGATATGTTTTATAGTTAAATCCGTAAACATCTACTGAACTCTGGAAACCGTTGAAACCAGTTTCTTCACCGTTGCATCCGACAGTCACCGGACGTGTCGAATCGTCTGCGAGAAAAAGACTTCGCATATACCGCGAGAGGTCAATATCATTTTGTTCCCATACTTCATTCCCTGAGCTCCACATAACGACACAAGGATGGTTCCGATCCCGCCGTACAAGCGCTCGAATATCTTTTTTATGCCATTGTTCGAATAGAGTACCGTAATCATTCGGCATCTTTTCTTTTTTCCAGCAATCAAAGGCTTCATCTAGTACCAATAAGCCCATTTTATCGCATAGATCAAGAAGTTCCGGTGCCGGAGGATTGTGACTCGTACGAATGGCATTACATCCCATCTCTTTTAGTATCCTGATTTGCCTTTCAAGTGCTTTTATATTCAATGCAGTTCCCAGCAATCCAAGGTCGTGATGATTACAGACGCCCTGAATATTCACTCTTTTTCCATTTAGAATAAATCCATTGTCCGTAGTAAATTCCGCTTTACGAATTCCAAAGATTGTTTTAGACATTTCGATTATTCTGTCCTTTTGTCGAAGCATAATCTTTGCACAATAGAGATTGGGATTTTCAATGCTCCATAGTTTTGGAGATAGAATTTCAATATCCGTTTCGTATAATTGTATTGAATCGGCAGGTATACTTATATTAAATTTCACCAGGGAAGCTGCAATTTCTTTTTTACCTGATTCACGGATTTCTATATCGACGGTTACTTCAGCAGATAACTTTGACTGATTTTCGATATCTGTTTTTATTCTAACTATTGATTTTTCTTTTGAGACGGCCGGCGTTGTTACAAACACTCCCCAATGCGCCAAATGAACCGGATCGGTTTTTACAAGCCATACATTTCGATATATACCGCCGCCTGGATACCAGCGGGATGAGTTTGGCGGATTATCCAACCGCACTGCAATTACATTCTCTTTTTCAAATCGGATATATGGAGTTATTTCCATGCGAAAAGATGAATAACCGTAAGGCCACTCACCTACATATTGACCGTTTAGCCAAACTTTTGCATACGACATAGCACCATCGAAATCTATAAAAAAACATTTACCTTTGTCATTTTGCGAGACCGTGAAATGCTTTCTATACCAGCCAATTCCCGCCCATGGAAGTTTGCCTGAAGTACTTTGGAGATCCATGCGAAAAGGCCCTTCGATTCCCCAGTCATGAGGAAGATCAAGCTTACGCCAGGACATATCATCAATACCGATGCCTTCCAGTCCCGACGATTCCGTTTTTATCGATCCATCCGGCATCGATCCAAAACGCGCAAACAACCAGTTTGAGTTGAAAGATATCCGCAATTCTTCTTTCTGCGTCTCGGTTTTCATTTTTAATGCTTGAGCAATTTGGAAAAGGATTATGATAAAGCAATACACAAGAATAATCTTTTTCATGGCTATTATCCCTTATTTTGAATGTGTATTACCGAGAACAATATTTTTTGAACTCTTATGTTTTTTTATGAACCATATAATGATTATAATCGCAACGGAAGGAATCCATATCCAGATTAATTCACTTACAAGGATCTGCACACCATCGGATTCGAAAAAGCTTATAATTCGGAACGGTGATACTCTAATAGGCCTATACGGTAAAAAGTGTCTTGCTGAATCAAACGGCATAAATAATCCTACTCCCATCCCTCCGCTTGTCATTGCATCCAGTATTATGTGCGATAGTCCAATAAGGAAAAAATAGGCGACATAAGACCACCATTCTTTTGATAAGTGTTTGATTTCCCGAAAACCGGTTGTAACTACTATAAAAGCTGTCATTAAAACAAACATTATCGAGTGAAAGAAACCTCTATGTCCGAGCATATGTCCATAGGGAACACCAAAATAACGCGTGAGCACATCGATATCCGGGAGAATGGCACAGATAATCGTAAATATCCAGAATTTAGTTCCGGTTCCTTTTGAAAATATTTTTCCAAAAACAATTGCAACTAAGCTGTGTGAAATCACTGTTGGCATATAAAGTTCCGTCTTACATATTACTAAAATAATTATTTACAACTTCCCGTACTTTTTGCAGCCATTTCCGGCGCTGATCTATCGTGCTGGTGATAACAACACTGTATGTTTCTCTATAAAAAGTTTTTACACCGCAGAGGCCAAAAATGCAGTTCTTCCAGATAGTCTCCAGCGGATCACCGAACACTTGTAATTCACGTTCCGGCATAGTATTGGAAGTATTAAAAACGATGGCAGTATCGGCTTTAAGTAAACCAATAGATACACTTTCTCCTTTATCGCCTTCTTCAAACCGATACGCAAGTCCATGTCGAAGCACTCTATCCACCCATCCTTTTAAAATTGCCGGCGGCTGTCCCCACCAGTTTGGATGAACAATAATGATTCCCTGTACCTCAGAAATTTCCTTACAATAGGATTCTATATTTTTGGGAAACAGGCTTTTTTCTGATATCTCTTCTGCAGTAAGATTCGGATCAAATTTTTCTGCATATAGATCATGAAACAGAACTTCATGTCCGTTTTTCTTCAGCTGGTCTGCTGCAGTTTGTGCAATGGCATTATTAAAACTGCCGGCGTTTGGATGTGCTAAAATAACTGTTATACGCATTCGTTCCCTTTTCTAAAAACTTAAATATTATTCTTTCCCCGAGTGATTCAGCCGTTGATAATCCTATTCACTTCCTCAAGAGTCGATGCATCATGGACAGACGGAAATCGGGTACATACAACTCCCGCACATGCAGAGGCAAAGCGGATTATTTCGTATGGCGAATATCCGGTTAAAACACCGTAAATAACTCCGGCCCGAAATATATCTCCAGCCCCGAGTGTATCTACAACCGATACTCGAAATGGTTTAAAGGTTTCAATATTTTTATTCTTTGGCGTTATATAGAGAATATCATCAGCTCCAAAAGTGAATACGACCATCCCTTCGCAAGATGATCTGTATTGTTCTATCAGAGTTTTGTAATCCTGATCCGGATATTCTCTGTCCAGGAATTCCTGTGAACAGATAATCACATGAGCCATTTGTGCAATGAGTGTATTCCATTTATGATCGATTGTCACGTATTTCTTTTTATGTTTAATGCATAATTCAGCAACTAAATTCGATTCTTCTCTAAAAAAGGGATCCAGCACGACACATGAGCATCCTTTGATAGAATCCTCGCTGGGAATGGTCCATCTTCTCTTTCCGTCAAATAGATTCCGGACATACCATCCGAAAACCGTCCTGCTCTCACCGTCGCAAAACACTATATCCTGCCATCCATCAAATCCTTTTTCCTTCTGCATTTGTGAACAGTCTATGTTCTTTTGACGGAAATATTGAAGAAGAGGTTCTGCGGTTTTTTCACCTAGATAAGGGCCATCCAGCTGCACCTGCACTCCTAAATTACTTAGAATAAGAGCGCAATTCGCCGCTTCGCCGCCAGGCATAATGAATGTATCCTGGATTTCCTGATACGTATTGGGTGCCGGATATTTACCCTTCAATCGATGAATCGTAGAGAGTATAGTCATTCCATAGACATAGACATCACTTTTCATATTTTTATCTATTCAGTTTTCTCGATTGTTTACTTCAATATCGCTATTACATGCTCCTGCATAGGCAGTCCGGTAACGATCACTTCTTTATCTTTTGTAATATATACATCGATTTCGCTTCGGATTCCGTATTTATCGCGTAGATAAACGCCCGGTTCAATCGAAAACGATGTCCGTGGAAGAATAACACGTTCGTCGCGGGTTTCCAGATTATCCATATTGGCACCGTTGCCATGCACCTCTTCCCCGATGGAATGTCCGGTCCGATGTATAAAATACTCGCCGTACTCTTTCTGAGTAATATATTTACGTGCGGCATCGTCTACTTCATATCCGTAGATATTTTTCCCTTCTGCCAGTGAGGTCCGCACAAAATTCAGCGCAGCATCTCGTCCGCCTTTAACGATCTGAAATATTTTATCATACTCATCGGGTACGGCTTCATCGATGAAACCCGTCCATGTAATATCTGCATAGACAGAGCGCTGTGAATTCCTCTTTGCCCACAAATCAAGGAGAACAAAATCTCCTTTTTTTAACGGCGAATGTATTTCCTTAGTCGGTTCATAATGAGGATTAGCACTGTTGGCATTTACAGAGCAGTTGGGATCGCTCGATGTAATTAAATTTCGTTTTTTAAATTCCGACAGCATGCATTGCTGCACATCATATTCAGTCAAAGGGCTATTTGACGTGATTCTCTCTTTAATAAATTCAAATGCCACATCGACAATTTGCCTCAAATGCTTTGCGGTTTCAGCATTTTCTTTTAATTGATCTTCATCCCAGCATGCTTCAAAATGCTGGATCAGATCGGCGGATGAAGCTACATTCACACCGCATGCGCGTACAAGTTCTATTGTCCCTGCATCGATCGTGGAGACATATGGAATTGCACACTTTGGCGAATATTCCATTGCAACATGTTTAGAACCCGAAAGGAGTTCTTTTAATCCATCCTCCAATGACCGCCAGCTCAGGTAAGTGTTTTTTTCACCGGGCAGGGTGTCCAAATTCCATTCTTCGATTCGATGCACCAATTTTCTCGGTTTACCGGATGCGGGGATGTAATAAAAATATCGGCGGGTGAACATAATATGCTCCGGCAGTGCAAGAAGATGTGTGGCAAAGATATTTGAACCGCGAAAATTATACAACAGCCATCCGTCAATATTCTCCGACTTTAGGAGAATCTGAATTTCCCTGATAATTGATGAATAATCTTTCAATGCTGTCATAAAATTTGTCCTTTCAACATAACGGGAAGAGTACAAATAAAAAAAGCCCGCCCAAAAAGTCTGGACGGGCTTAATGTAACACTCGATCATCTACTTTACAACTTGTTCTACAAGTACTTTCTCTTCCGTATCTTCTCCTGAATCCGGAATACGTACGGATTTGCGCCTGCTGTTCTGATGTTTTCGCATATACTTGCGTTCTACTGGATGCTGTTTTACCGTTGCATCTTCTACATCAGGATATGTATAAATTTCGTACTTATAATTACGAAGCATGATCTCTTTCCCGTTCCGTCCGAGTACATATTGCGGCAATAATGGAATTTTCCCGCCTCCGCCAGGCGCATCGATAACATAATACGGGATAGCTAATCCGGACGTATGTCCGCGCAGCTTATCCATAATATCCAGGCCAACGCGCACAGGCGTTCTGAAATGGTTTGTACCTTTGGTAGGATCGGCTTGATATATGTAATACGGGCGCACACGCATCTTGAGCATCTTTCGATGCAATTCCAGCATGACTTCAGCGTTATCGTTCACACCTTTCATTAAAACAGCCTGATTTCCGACAGGGATTCCTGCATCTGCCAGCATATTGCATGCACGTTCAGCTTCCGGCGTGCATTCCCAAGGATGGTTGAAATGCGTATTTACATACAACGGATGATACTTCTTTAATATCTTACAGAGTTTCGTTGTTACTCGCTGCGGCAGCACGCATGGTATTTTTGTGCCAATACGAATAATTTCAACATGAGGAATCTCTCGAAGTCCTGCAAGCACTTTCTCTAAAGCATAGTCAGTAACCATCAATGGATCACCTCCTGAGACAATCACATCCCGTATTTCAGGATGAGAGGCAATATATTCCAATCCCTGTTGAATATATTTTGCATTGATTTTTGTCGAGTCACTCACTTTTCTCTTTCGTGTACAGAAACGGCAGTACATCGAACACTGACTTGTAATGAGAAAGAGCGCTCTATCCGGATAGCGGTGGGTGATACTGGGGACAGGACTATCGGCGTCTTCATTTAAAGGATCTTCAAGGGCTTTATCATCTTTGAGTTCGATTTCATCCGGAATACATTGACGCCAAATAGGATCGCCCGGATACCGGATTAAACTGAGGTAGTACGGATTAATTCTAATATGAAAAAACTTATTGAGCTTTTCGGCAGTTGCCGTATCGAATCCAAACCGCTCGACTAAATCCTTTGCACTGTCCACGCTCTGTCTAAGCATTTCTTGCCATAGTTCCATAACGTATACGCTTTCTCCTTAGAAGTGTTTGGTATAAATGACCAGGCCGTCACCCGGTGCATAATAATCTTTTATATGAGCCGATTCTTCATAATGATGCCTCAGATAGAACTTCCTTGTCGGTTCGTACTTCGGCTGCGATGATGTCTCAACAACAAGCAACTTTCCGCCCATTTCTTGCACCTGCTGTTCACAATGCTCCAATAATTCTCTTCCAATTTTTCTTCTATGCATGCGCGGGTGCACTGCAATCCAGTAAAGATCGTATGTCGATTTTGTCATTGGTGTCGGGCCTACACAATAATATCCCTGCAGAGTATTTGTTTCATCCACATACGAGTATAGAAAATAATCTTTCTGTTCTTTCTCATTTGCCGCAATTTCCATCAATTCAATGGCCACATTCACTTCTTCTTCATGAAATACTTTTGTCTCTCGAACGATTTCCGATAATTGAGCTATATCCGATTTTTCAAATTTTCTAATCGGCATTTTGTTATTGACGGATTCGTTCAAGAGCTGTCTCTATTATTTTTGCAAGCATATTCTCAAAAGTCATGCCTGCTGCGCGTGCAGAACGTGCAAATCCTGTATCCCGTGAAATATCCGGATTCGGATTCACTTCCAGAACAAACGGAGTGTTTGATGCATCAAGCCGTATGTCCACGCGCGCATAATCGCGGATTTCCATTAACTTGTATGCCTGCCGTGCAATATTACGGACAGATACTTCTACTTCAGGCAGAAGCTTCGCTGGGCAGGTTCCTACTGTACCAACAAACTCTGTTGTTCCTTCTACCCATTTCGCATTATATGTTACAATTTTTGGATAGTCCGACGGCAGCTTAGAAAAATCAATCTCGGAAATCGGAAGAACTGTCGGTTGTTCATTTCCGATGATCGCAACGTTTAATTCCCTTCCTTCAATATATTCTTCCACTAATGCAGGTTGATTATATGTCGTCACAATAGATGCAACTCGTTGACGAAGCGAATCGATATTATGTACAACGGATGAATTTTCAATTCCTATACTTGCATCTTCGCGTGACGGCTTTACAATCATAGGAAAACTTAAATGCAGATCGTCAAGATTGATATCTTCAGCTCTTTTATAAAGAATATGACGTGCTGTCGGTATTCCATTAGCATCTAAGATTACTTTCGTCCGAACTTTATTTAAACAAGTACCCAGAGCAAGCGGCCCTGCACCGGTATAAGGAACATTCATCAGTTCATAAATACCGGCAACATGCATCTCACTGACCGCCAATCCCTTGATTGATTCGCAAAGGTTGAAAATAAGATCAATCTTAGTTTCCTCAAGAAATTTTATTAACCGCTTAATATCGCCGTTAACATTAAAGAGTGTAGTATGATATCCTTTCTGTTGAAGGGCTTCACACATCTTTTCACGTTCTTCAATAACACCAATCTCCGACAAGTCTATCACATTATCGATAACACCGGTAATATTCGGGCAAGAAGCCATTGCCATGGTCCGTCCGGCTTCAACCGCAAATTTTCTCGCTTCTTCCGGCTCAACAACCAATTCATTAAAAATTACTGCAATATGTGGCTTTTCTAACATCATTTTTCTATTCTTCTTTTTGTAAACCGTATCGTTTAATTCCAGCCTCTAAAACAGCATTTACCATCTTGAAATAATCCATACCTGCAACTCTGGCTGCCTGAGGGAAACATGAATGTTCATTAGGATTTGGCAGAATTCCAGGCAAAGGATTCACTTCCAACACATAAGGCTTGCCATTGTCATCTAACCGTATGTCAATTCGGCACCAGTCCTTGCATCGCAAAACCCTGTATGTATCAAGGCAAACCGTTTCTATATCTCTTTTCAATTTCACCGGAATTTTTGCCGGACATTCGTGAACATCGAGAGGATTGTCCAACGAGTCCCAAATCCACTTTGCCTCATACGAATATATAGGATTTACGCCGTCCGGAAGCGAATCAAAACGAATTTCTACAATCGGCAATATTTGAATATCGAGACCGTTTCCGATAATACCGACTGTGAACTCTCTTCCACTCAGGAATTTCTCAACTATCGCAGGTTCTTCATACTCGAAGAATACTCTTCCTGCCTGCCTTCGAAGTTGTTCATTCGTGTATACAACTGAAGAGTTAAAAATTCCTTTGCTTGATCCTTCATGCAGGGGTTTTACAATACAAGGGAGGAAATCATTAAAATTCGATAATTGTTCTATTGAATCAACAACAGTAAATGGAGGAGTCGGCACCCTGTAATATGCAAGAATTTCTTTCGCTCGCGATTTATCAAGACATATTCCTAGAGTAATTGCATCTGAACCTGTGAATGGAATTCCAATCATCTCAAGCATCGCCGGAATTTGTGCTTCACGCGAGGGCCCCCGGAATCCTTCGGCGATGTTGAAGACAATATCTGGACGTGCACAGAGGAGTTTTAGGTAGGATTCCTCGTTGGCTTCAATTAGAGTAACTTCGTGATTCAACTCAAGCGCCGTCTTTACGGCGAGAATGGTTTCTTGTGTATCCCATTCTGCATATGTATCGGCTTTCGTCTGTTGAGAATTTGTATCTTCTTCACCGGAAATTTCTCTTCTGCTTAATTTATCCGGTTCGCTTTCGCTACTCGAAACATCTTCTCCACTTTCTTTTCTTACGTTGTAGACGAGAGCCACGTTCAGTCGCTTTAGCAAACGGTACGATCGACCTTTCAAGTGTGACTGATCTGCTTTACTGTATCAATGAACAACAATAATTGTTGTTACTAATATAATGCTTTATAACTTGTTGTCAAGTTTTTTTGACCATGAAATGCATTTTTTTTCTGAAGATGAGATCAGTTAAAATCATGTCTTAACCAGATACATGAAAAATAATCTTTGCAAAATGATTTACTGCGGAAGAATTTTTATTTTAGTTCGATTAAAAATAATTTCTCTTTGTACGCTTTTTTTTTGTTAACCGATCGCGCCCAACTCAAGAATTTCTTTGAATTCTTCTTCGAAATGTTTTTTAATGCATTCATTCTCTTCACGACGTAGATGCGGATCATTTTTTATAATATTGAACGCTTCCTTTCGTGCCCGAGTAAGAAGCTCGGCATCATCAACAAGGTTGGCAATATTTAATCCGGGTAATCCGCTCTGCTGTGTTCCGAAGAATTCTCCCGGACCACGCAATTTTAAATCCACTTCTGCGATTTTAAATCCATCGGTTGTCTGTACCATTGTCTCCAAACGTAAACGTGCATGTTCCTTTTCATCGCGGATATCCGAAATATCCATTCCCTTCGCGTGCGAATCGAACCATCCGTAATCCGCAATAAGGATGCAGTAGGATTGATCTGCACCTCTGCCTACACGTCCTCGAAGTTGATGAAGCTGTGCAAGTCCGAAACGCTCTGCATTTTCAATCAGCATAATAGAAGCGTTTGGAACATCTATACCAACTTCGATCACGGTTGTCGATACAAGAATATTTATTTCACCTTTCTTGAATTTGTGCATTACTTCTTCTTTCATGTCGGATTTCATTCTGCCGTGTAAAAGTCCAAGCTTGTATTCCGGAAAGATTTTCTGCTGAAGATGTTCGTATTCCTGCGTAGCAGCTTTGAGATCTACTTTCTCCGATTCTTCTATCAACGGAAAAACAATGTAAGCCTGCCTTCCGCGCTGAATTTCTTCTTTCACAAATTGATACACGCGTACTTTTTCTTTTTCAGTCCGAAGAGCTGTGCGAACCGGTCTACGATTTGCCGGCATTTCATCTATCGCGGATACTTCAAGATCTCCGTACAATGTCATTGCTAGAGTACGCGGGATAGGTGTCGCTGTCATAATAAGTACATCCGGATTTATTCCCTTCAAACGCAGCACAGCACGCTGCATTACTCCAAACCTGTGCTGCTCATCGACAATAACAAGTCCTAAGTTTAAGAACTCTACTTTTTCTTCAACCAGTGCATGTGTACCAATCACAATCTGCGCACTTCCCTGCCGGATGTCTTCTAATATATCCTCGCGCAGTTTCTTTCTTTGACCCCCGACAAGTAATCTCAAATTTACAGGCAAACCTTTCAGGAACTCTGTCAACGTCTGGTAGTGCTGCTCTGCAAGAATTTCCGTCGGCGCCATAAATGCCACCTGCAGCCCGTTTTCGACTGCAAGAAGTGCTGTACATAATGCCACAATCGTCTTTCCGCTCCCGACGTCGCCCTGCAGAAGCCGGTTCATTGGATACGGAGATTTTAAATCATCTACAATTTCACGCAGTACTTTTCTTTGTGCCCTAGTTAATTCAAAATGAAGAGAATGAACTAGCTGGTGGGCAAGTTTACTTTCAACATCATAAGTCAATCCGCGCAGCCGCTGCTGTGCATTTCGCTTCCGCAGCGCCAGCATCAATTGCAGGAAGAACAGCTCTTCAAATTTGAGCCGCTTTCGAGCTGTTTCCAGCTCCTGAAGGTCTGCAGGGAAATGGATGGATCGTATTGCCGAATTCTCATCACAGAGATTCTGACGCTTCATTATATCTGATGAGAGTGTTTCATCGACAGCAGAGAGATGATGATCGACTGCATAGAGTATTATTCGCCGAAATCCGCGGCTGTCAAGTCCTGCTCTTTCAAGCTCGGCGCTGGAACGATACTTAGGGATAATGCTGCCTGTATTAAAAAGTTTTCCCCAATTTGGTTCATCCTCCTCTGCACTTTTTAATCTGTCGTACTGCGGATGAACAAATTGCGGACGGTTTAGTTTGTCCAACGTAGAGACGGCAGACAGAGCAAGGAATTCTCCGTTTTCAAATGCATTCTTCAGCCACTGGAATCCCTCGAACCAAACGCAGGTTAAAAAACCGCTGTCGTCTTTTACAGTAAGAAGAAAAATAAGTTTATTGCCGCGACGTGTTCGCCGCGCTTCCTGACGGAATACTTCAGCAAATATCGTAACCGGTTTGCCATCCTTTACATGCTTACGAAGATCGGCAATTCGAACAATTTGACTGCGATCGAGATAACCGCGCGGGAAGTAATAAAGAAGATTCCTTATACTCTTAATACCGAGATTTTCTAATACCGCTGCCCGCTTCGGTCCCACACCTTTAATATATTGAAGAGGCGGATGTGTGTCAGGAGTTTCGATACTTCGCTTCGTCATTCTATTCGTTATAGAGATTATTTCGGAACTTTCATAGTGGTGTCAGGTCTTTTTTATCCGCCAGCTTTCTGGCGGACGACCTGACACTCCTCTGAGCTTACTTTTCTGATATATATTTTCAAAAATGCTGAAGGAAGATAATCAAAGAGCTGTTGAAATTCAAACGTAATGAATGTAGATTAAGTATGTGGTGTCAGGAGTT
>CAZYAM010000046.1:0-2493 GCA_964645575.1 uncultured Ignavibacteriaceae bacterium | reverse complement strand
TTTTGATGATGGCATTTCCCAATCAACAGAAACCGAAATTAGACTGTGATTTCCGAGAATGTAATTTCGTGCGCTTGAGAATTCCCACTGTTCCGGTAAATCAATGAAACCGGCTTTTACTGGATTATTGTGAATGTAATCTATTTTTATTTGCAACTTCTTATCATTCTCGATTACGAGATCATCGAAACGTTCCATCCAAAGTTTGAATACCTGATTCCTTTTACCCTTTGCATTCATACGTAAGCGTATAATAGTATCGGATTTACAATCTTTCTCCAATTGTTGTCTTATTCTTGTTGAAGTGTACTTCTTAAAGTCGCGTAGAAGATCTGAGATACTTTTCTTTTCTGGCATCGCAATCACCAGATGAATATGACTTGGCATAAAGGCATAAGCGAAAAGCGCCGCTTGATATTTGGACAACACAAATTTCAAAGACTCAAGAAGAATAAGATAGTAATGACGCCCAAATCCTAGGATGGGATCATGATGGACAATCGTTGTTGTCACAAAAAACACCAGACCTTGATCGCCAAATATTGACCTGCCGCGTAATCCCATCTTAAATGTTCCTTTACCTTGTATCCTTTATTTATTCCATTGGCCGTCAGGAAGCAATTCCTGACGACACTCAGGCTAATGGTGGTTGATGTTGGTGTCAGGTCTTTTTTATCCGCCAGCTTTCTGGCGGACGACCTGACACTCCTCTGAGCTTACTTTTTTGATATATATTTTCAAAAATGCTGAAGGAAGATAATCAAAGAGCTTTTGAAATTCAAACACGGTGAGAAGATAATACAAGAGATTTACTGTATTCGGACAAACCGCCATTACAAGTCATTTAGCAAACTAATTTTTTTACTTATCACACCGCTTCTCCCGACTTGTTTCAATAACATGTTGTTGATAGTTTTATATAATCATTCACTATTCGTCTTAATGGTCATTATTGATATTTATCTTCAAAATAGAAGAAATACCTTCAACATTAAGTGAATCCATTTTCTCTCCATATTGTGATTTTAAATTTTCAATTAATTCATTTGACGCATGAAAAACATATATATCAGAGTAGTCTTTGTAGTTTATCATTTTTTCTACATTATCAATATCCGGTGATGCTCGCAGAATATCGATATTCTCGGAGTGACATTCTAACATGACAACCATAAAATTTACCATACCGTAGTTAAAAGCATAATCAGTGATGAGTAAGGGCTTTTGTGCGTTCGAAAAAAGACGAGCATCCTCAATATAATAATCCATTTTTTTGCCCAGAAACCAATGTCTGGTTTCGGAAATACTGAGCATAGAACTTATACCAATGACAGCAAGAGCTATATAAATAAATGAATAGAAGAGACTACCATCTTCTATCTTTTTGTACAAGAAGTTGGTCATTACTAGAATAATACCGGTGGTTGTAAAAATTAGGTAACGCCACCACCAGGATGTCATTCCATTTCTCGCAAGGTCAAGGAAATAAAAGAATACGAGTCCTGGAAGCACGATTAGCAATAGAAAATATTTAGTTTCTTTCTTAGTCTTCCTTAAAAGAAAAACAAAAGCCATTACAATCAGAGTTAGAACAATGCAATTTAAAATAAAAGCGTTTACTGCTTCGGGTGGGAAGTCTGATGACATTTGATCAAATACATAGAAAATGTCCAGTTTGGAAGAAAAAATACTAAACAGGTAAAAGCACTGTCCCAACAAAGGGAACCAAAAAGCAATCTGCTGTTGATTATTAGCATGCCATGATAATGCAGAAATAACTTTATCAAGATTAAGGTATAACGAAAGCGCCCATGGAAGATAAAGGATAAAGCCAAACAACATGCTTATAGTGCAGGCTTTTTTAAGGTCTTTTTTGGTTAATAAAACAAATAAAAAATGGCTGAAGATAATTATACTTGAAACAGGTGAAGCATATAATGACAGTGCCGCTGCGAATGCATAGGCTGACCACCACTTGAAATTATTGCGTTGTATACACTCCAAGAACAAGTAATGTAATACAATCAAAATAAATGACCACAGAATATAATATCTTGCTTCCTGAGCAAATAAATGAACAAACGGAGAAACTGAGTAAAGGCTGACTGCCATCCAGCCTGCGAATTTTGAATTAAAGAGACTTCTGGAAAGTAAAAACAAAAAAGGTAAGGTGAGTATAAAGATAAAAACTCCGAACAATCTATAATCTACCGGATCGTCACCTATCACCTGATACCATACCATTAAGAATGGATAATGCAATGGATTCAATTGTGTTGAACTAAATAATCCTTTTAATTCCGAAGTTATTGTATACTGCTGTTTTTTTAGATGATACAAGTCATAATAAAAACCAATATTTTTAACTTCATTAATAGGTATCAATGCCGCGTAATCTTTATCCAGAATACCGGAAGTATGCTGAATTGTGCTAATTTCATCAATCCAAAATAATTTATAATCCAAGCGGTAAAACTTAAAAGATATTCCTAT
>CAZYAM010000045.1:17675-20411 GCA_964645575.1 uncultured Ignavibacteriaceae bacterium | reverse complement strand
GTAACAACTTTAGGCCTCCGGCTGTTCGCCTTGTTTTACATCCATATTTTTCGTAGGTCAATTAATTAAAACACTTATTTTGGACAAGTGTGATATTGAATATATAGTGAAAAGTAGTTACTATTGGCCTAAACAAATCTAGGGGCGTCATTTTTGCAGCAATTATTCAGGCGTAACTGGCGTACAATACTGATACTGATAGCATTAATTACAGATATTATAGTTATAATGCTAAGCAGTATACTTGCATACATTATACGCGGATTCATCCCTAATCTTTCTCCATTCCCGCCCGTTATATTTTTTCAATTTATAGGTATCTTTGGACTTTTCCTCATTTTTCTAGCAATGGTTGCCGGTGTCTACCGGGCGACATCGCACAGTAATATGGCCAGACAGTATTTTCTTGCAGGCAGAATATATCTGTATGCTGTTCTATGCCTTTTTTCATTCCTTTATGTTTCTCAAAATGATGCCGTTACACGCAGGCTTATTTTATTTTTTATTTTAATTCTGCCTTTTGTTTTTGTCCTGGGAAGAACGCTTTTAAATATATTCATTCATTTTATGCAGAAACGCGGTTATGGAGTTCATAATGTTCTGCTTGCGGGATATGATAACGGGGGATTGGCTATTATTCGCCGGTTCAAAAACTTCCCTGAATTAGGATATGAAATCAAAGGCATAGTCACTAATCAAAAAAATAGTAATCTCAGTCCGATAGAGATTAACGGTACACTTGTTTCGAGATATTCCATATCCAAATTGAAACATGTAATCTTTAAAAATCAAATTGATCGTGTTTTTGTCCCATCGGAAGAAACAATTACAAATGGATATTCGGTAGTATTTAAGCTTTGTGCGGAAAATAGGATAAAGCTTAAAGTCCTGTCAGAGGATTCAGACAGTCTTCTCAGATTATCGCGTGTCTATGATATTGCAGGTATCACCATTTATGCACCTCAAAGGAGACGCACCGAAATAGTTAAACGCCTGCTCAAACGTACGTTTGATATCGTTGCAGCTGTTATAGCTTTGGCGCTTGTCAGCCCGATACTTATTATAACGTCGATGGCAATATATATCGAATCCGGTATGCCTATATTATTCAGGCAGCGCAGGGCGTCTACCAAAGACGGGAAGATGTTTTATTTCTATAAATATCGCAGTATGATTAAAAATGCAGATGCGATGAAAGAATCACTTTTTGAAATGAACGAATCTGAAGGTGCACTCTTTAAAATCAAGAATGATCCGCGGATAACGAAAGTAGGAAAAATCATCCGAAAATTCAGTATCGATGAATTGCCGCAATTGATTAATGTGCTTAAAGGCGAAATGAGTATTGTTGGTCCGAGGCCTTTACCTGTAGAAGATTTAAAGAATGTGCAGGAAACAAGGGAATTCTGGAAATCAATCAAGGATAGGGAGAAAGTTAAACCCGGGATTACAGGATTATGGCAAATATCCGGAAGAAGTAAAGTAGGGTTCCGTGAAATGATTTGGCTTGATCTCTATTATGTTGAAAACCAATCTCTTCTTTTTGATTTAGAGATAATCTTTGCGACAGTCCCCGTTGTATTCTTTGGAAAAGGAGCATATTAGGAAGCAGTGATAAGTGATTAGTGATAAGTGATTAGTGATTAGTGAACAGTAAACAGAGAAAAGTGGAGAAAAGTGATCAATAACCTCTTTCATATTCACTATTAACTCTTTACTATTAACTCTTCACTCTTTACTCTTCACTATTCCCTTCTTTACTTTCTGTCAATTATTCCGTAAAGTTGTTAATACGATAGTTGTATTAACGGTGATAAAATACGGAATAATTACGGTTTCTGGATTATTTTCTATCCCAAATTTCAATTGTTGGTTGACATGCCCCCGTGCAAAGACGCAGCTATAGATGATTTACTACTAGTATTTTACGGTTTATTATGAAGATATCCGTTATAGGAAGCGGTTATGTGGGCCTTGTGCAGGGCGTATGTTTTGCGGACACAGGCAACAATGTTATTTGTATGGATATAGATAAAAAGAAGATCCGTAATCTTAAAAAAGGGATCATTCCGATTTATGAACCTGGGCTTGAAGAGATAGTAAAGAGAAACGTAAAGGACGGCCGCTTGAAGTTTTCGGCGAATTTAAAACCTGCGGTAGAGGAATCTCAAATTATTTTTCTTTGTCTACCGACTCCCCAATCGGAAGATGGCTCTGCCGATATTAAACATATAATGGAAGTGTCGAGGAGGATAGCGGGTTATTTGAATGAATCGAAAATCATTGTCAGCAAGAGTACTGTCCCTGTAGGAACGGTAGAAAAAATACGACAAATATTTGAAAATAATAGTAAACACGACATAAAAGTTGTATCCAATCCGGAATTTCTCAAAGAGGGAACAGCGCTGCAAGATTCTTTGAAGCCGGACCGTATCGTCATCGGGACAAGTGATAAAAAAACTGCAGAGACCTTGGCAGAATTATACGAACCTTTTGTCCGTACCGGCAATCCTATCATCGTCATGGATGAAAAAAGTGCAGAACTGACGAAATATGCAGCAAATTCATTTCTTGCAACAAAGATTACATTTATGAACGATCTGGCAAATCTTTGCGAAAAAGTCGGTGCAGACATAGAATGGATAAGGAAGGGAATCGGAAGCGATCCGCGTATCGGGAAGAATTTTTTATTTGCAGGCATAGGTTACGGCGGCTCATGCTTTCCGAAGGATGTTA
>CAZYAM010000045.1:12593-17575 GCA_964645575.1 uncultured Ignavibacteriaceae bacterium | reverse complement strand
GTCCATGATCCTGCAGCGATGCCGAATGCAAAGAAGATCTACGGTTCTAAAATCAAATATTGCAAGTCGGCATATTCTGCATTAAAGAATGCGGATGCATTGGTTGTTGTGACGGAATGGAATGAATTCCGCAGATTAGATTTACGTTCAATAAAATCGTTGATGAGGACACCGGTTATTTTTGACGGAAGAAATATTTACGATCCCGACGAAGTGAGGAATTCAGGATTTGTATATTATGGAATCGGCAGAAAAAACAGTGAATAGAAAGCAGTAAATAGAAAACAGTGAAGAGCGAATTGTAATAAATCGGTGAGCCGATGAGCCTATGAGCCTGTGAGTCGATGAGCCTATGAGCCGATGAGCCTATGAGTCGATGAGTTTATGAGCCTATGAGCCGATGAGTCGATGAGTAAATGAGCCTATGAGCCGATGAGCCGATGAGTTATTATGTTATTGAGTTGCAAATAAATAACAAAGGACGTAGCTGCAAAGCACTAAGTACCAAGTACAAAGTACAAAGTACAAAGTACAAAGTACAAAGTACCAATTACCAAGTACAAAAACATTAAAAAATTAAAACATAAATAACCTTTTACAGTTTACTATTCACTATTTGCTGATGATCATATGAAAAAAGCACTTATTACAGGGATTACCGGTCAGGATGGTTCTTATCTTTTGGAACTTTTACTTGAAAAAGGGTACGAAGTACATGGAATTATCCGCCGAAGCAGTTCGTTCAACACCGGCCGTATTGATCATATATACAATAATCCTAAAATACAAGGCAGCAGGATGTTTCTTCATCATGGCGATGTGACAGATACAAGCAATTTAAATCGTCTTCTGGAAAAAATCGCACCTGACGAAATTTATAATCTGGCTGCGCAAAGTCATGTAAGAGTTTCATTTGAGATCCCGGAGTACACAGCCGAGGTGGATGCTATTGGAACATTAAGGTTTTTAGATGCAATTAGAGAAACAGGAGTACGCACGAGGTTTTATCAGGCTTCTACAAGTGAGTTATTCGGAAAAGTGCAGGAAGTGCCTCAGACAGAGCGCACTCCATTTTATCCCCGCAGTCCGTATGGTGTTGCAAAACTATACGGATATTGGATAATCGTTAATTATCGTGAAGCGTACGGATTGTATGCCTGTAATGGTATCCTTTTTAATCATGAGTCGCCCAGGCGCGGTGAAACATTTGTGACAAGGAAGATTTCGCTTGGTGCTGCAAGAATAAAGCTCGGATTGCAGAAAAAGTTAACGATAGGCAATCTGCATGCGAAACGCGATTGGGGATATGCACCTGAGTATTGTGAAGGTATGTGGCGAATGCTGCAGCAGAACGAGCCGGAGGATTTTGTGCTTGCAACAGGAGAGACGCATTCCGTGAAAGAATTCGTTGAGACAGTATTTACAGAATTGGAAATGGATTTAGCTTGGAAAGGCGAAAAGGAAAATGAGGTAGGAATATTGAAAAAAGACGGTCGGACAATCATTGAAGTAGAACAACGTTATTATCGGCCGACAGAAGTTGAATTGCTTATTGGGGATGCAACGAAAGCAAAAAATAAATTAGGCTGGGTAGCGAAAACGACATTTAAGGAATTGGCAAAAATGATGGCTCATGCAGATTTCGAAAAAGTGAAAAAAAGGGGATATTAACTTGGAAAAATCCTCGAAGATCTATATCGCAGGCAATACAGGCTTAGTCGGATCGGCGATACTGCGCGCGCTTAAGGCACAGGGATATTCTCGTTTCCTTTTACGCACGATAGAAGAGCTGAATCTGACGAAACAATCTCTTGTAGAGTCTTTAATGCAGCAGGAAAAACCGGATTATGTTTTTCTTGCAGCTGCTAAAGTGGGTGGTATTGAAGCGAATAATACATATCCTGCTGACTTTATTTACATTAATCTTCAGATTCAGACAAATATTATTCATTCTGCATACCATGCCGGCGTAAAGAAATTATGTTTCTTGGGCAGCTCATGTATTTATCCTAAGTTTGCCCCGCAGCCGATAAAAGAAGAGTCCTTTTTAGACGGGAAATTGGAACCGACTAACGAACCTTACGCGATAGCCAAAATTGCAGGAATTAAAATGTGCCAGGCGTATAATCGGCAGTACGGGACAAATTATATTTCCGTAATGCCTACAAATCTATACGGGCTGTATGATAATTTCGATTTAAAAAGCTCCCATGTTTTACCGGCATTGATAAGGAAATTTATTGAAGCAAGAAAAATAAATGCGCCTTCGGTTACTGTTTGGGGAACAGGTTCGCCAAGGCGTGAATTTCTGTTTGTCGATGATCTGGCGGATGCTTGCATGTATTTAATGAATCATTACAACGAAGGCGAAATAATCAATATCGGTGTCGGCGAAGATGTATCCATACTTGAACTTGCGAACATCATAAAAGAAGAGGTGGAATATAACGGTGATATCGTATTTGATACGACAAAACCCGATGGTACACCTCAAAAATTGCTGGATGTTTCAAAAATCAATAAGGTCGGATGGAAAGCAAAAACTCCTTTGCGCGAGGGGATACGAAAAACTATCCAATGGTATCTGGAGAATAAATAATGCGTTCAATCGTTACAGGCGGTGCAGGTTTTCTTGGTTCTCATCTTTGTGACAGGCTTCTTTTGGAGAAGCATGAAGTCATTTGCATCGACAACCTGATTACAGGAGGTACCGCAAATATAGCGCATCTTATAGGCAATTCAAAATTTTCATTCATTCAGCATGATGTTACGAATTATATTTATATCGATGGAGCAGTAGATTTCATATTTCATTTTGCTTCGCCTGCAAGTCCGATTGATTATCTGAAACTGCCTATTCAGACTTTAAAAGTTGGTTCTTTGGGGACTCATAAAGCGCTGGGTCTCGCAAAAGCAAAAGGGGCCCGGTTCTGTATCGCATCTACATCTGAAGTGTATGGAGATCCGTTGGTGCATCCGCAGGAGGAAAGTTATTGGGGAAATGTGAATCCTGTAGGGCCGCGCGGCGTGTATGATGAAGCAAAGCGGTTCTCAGAAGCAATGACGATGGCATATCATAGATATCATGGGCTTGATACGCGAATTGTACGCATCTTTAACACTTATGGCGAGCGTATGCGTTTGAACGATGGACGTGCGATTCCTGCCTTCATGTCCCAGGCAATCCGGAATGAAGATTTAACGGTCTTCGGAGACGGCAGCCAGACAAGAAGTGTTTGCTATGTTTCGGATCTTATAGACGGTATCTACCGCTTAATGTTGTCGAATTATGATATGCCGATGAATATTGGAAATTCGGAAGAAGTAACAATGCTGGATCTTGCAAAAGAAATAATTAGGTTGACAGGGAGCCGCAGTAAAATAGCATTCCAAGACCTTCCGGAAGATGATCCTAAAGTTCGCCAGCCGGATATCACTAAAGCGAAGGAGATACTTGGTTGGTCTCCGCGCATTCAGCGTGAAGAAGGACTGAAAAAAACGCACAAATATTTTATTAAAAAAATGTCATCGTAGATTAATGATAAAAATTCATTGCATATAAAAGAACTGTGAGGCGCTAACGATCAACAGACATTTTTGTTTATACCTCAGACAATGATTATACAGACAGTATTTGAAGGCAAATGCCGCAAAGTTAACTTTTAGTTGCTCTTGGTCTGAATATTCCTAAATCGCTTAAAGAGATTTGATAGAGTTTTCAATTATAATTCCAACTTATATGGAAGAAGGATATATCGAAAGATGTCTCCTGTCCATAATCAGACAGCGGTATATTCGGGCTGAGTTTGAAATCATTGTCTCAGACGCCTGCTCAACAGATCGTACTGCGGAAATTGCGCGTCGGTATGCAGATAATGTTATTGTGGAAGATCGAAAAGGAATTGCATACGGACGTAATGTGGGCGCGAAAAAAGCGAAAGGCGAAATCCTTGTTTTTGTTGATGCAGATGCGATATTGGATCAGGATTTTCTCGGTTGTTGCCGTCAGGAATTCTTAAATCCGGCAGTCATTGGCATTACCGGCATTGCAAAACCGAATGACGGCGGTATTCTGCAGCGTTTTGTTTATCGATGTACATACGATATGGTTGTTTTTTTTAATTTTTTAGGACTATCGTTATTTCCCGGAATTTGTGTCGCATACAGACGAACGGGATTTACAGCAGTTAAAGGTTTCCGGGAAGATTTTGGCATCGTTGAAGATCTTGATTTGAGTAGAAGAATATCACATCTCGGTAAATGCATTGTTGTTAAAAAGGCCTATACACTTGTTTCAACACGAAGATTGGAAAAGAATTTAATCCCGACAGTTCTTTTTCACATTTATTGCGACATTAAATATCTTATAACGGGAAAAGCACCTGCGGTCTATCCAAAAGTGGAAGAAATACACTCGTGGCGCGAGTTGTGGAGTTATATACATTAGATTGTTTATTAAAAAGGAAACTGGATGAATAGATTTTTAATACGAATTATCTTACCGGTTATAGCAATACGATTTATACTGCAAGCGCAGTCTGTGGATGTACAGGTACAACATGAAGTATATGATTTTCTTAAAAGGATGGAAGCGCGTCAGCTTCTCGTAGATTATAAGGATGCAGCTAAACCTCTATCAAGGATACAGATTGCTTCTGCATTCATCAACCTGGAAAAGCAGGTAAATGGAATGAACGGAGTAGAAAGGGAAACATTTGAATTTTTGAAAACGGAATTTAACTATGAGATATTGAAAATATCGGGAGATCCGGAGCCAAGTGAAATGCGCTGGCATTTATACTCAAAAAACTTAACTGAAGGCATATTGAATTTTGATATTGAATACAGCCTTTCTCAGTTATCTGCAGCCGGTCAATCGACATCAAATCGCTCGCAAGGTCTAAAGGCATACGGATACGTTTTAAACGATGTTGGATTCTATTTTAACTTTGTCGATAATTTAGTGAAAGGAGATCAGATTA
>CAZYAM010000045.1:0-12493 GCA_964645575.1 uncultured Ignavibacteriaceae bacterium | reverse complement strand
GATGTTGGATTCTATTTTAACTTTGTCGATAATTTAGTGAAAGGAGATCAGATTAATTGCAGCCGGTTCAATAACGATGATATTGAAAAATGTTATTGGTTGTCAGCCGCCGATAAGAATTACTACAGTCGGATTAAAACTCCTTTACGTGGGGTCATACCGTCTCAGATTAATGACAAAAATCAATATCAATATGATGAAATTAATGCACAGTTGAGTTGGCAGATAGGAGAGTTTAATTTCTCATTGGAAAAAATGAATAATGTTTGGGGATTCGGGAAAAACGGAACAGTTATATTCTCGGATAATGCACCGTCATACTCGCAAATAAAAATGCGCGTGCCTTTATCAAAAGATATTGATTTTATTTATTTCCACGGCGAGTTGAATTCAAGTCTGACGGATTCTTCACGAGCATACATTATAAATTATCTTAATCCGGCTTATACAAAATATCGCGATGTTACACATTCGAAATATATCGCTGCGCATCAGCTTGAGATATCGTTATGGGACGGAGTTGATTTGTCGCTTGGTGAGTCTGTGGTATACAGCGATCGCGGGCCTCTTTTGATTTATCTTGTTCCTGTTATGTTTTTTAAAGCAGCTGAGCATTATAACGGCGATAAAGACAATTGTCAGCTTTTTGGGAGCCTTGATCTGAATATACTCAAAAATGTAAATGCATATATATCTCTATTTATCGATGAATTGAACACGGATGAACTGTTTGATCCGTATCTATCTCACAGGCAGGTAGCTTTTACTACAGGTATTAGATTGTTCAACATTCCCGGCGACAATATCGATATGACACTCGAATACAGCCGGGTTAATCCTGCAGCATACAATCATAATATCCCTGCTGTAACCTTTACAAATAATGGATTTGTACTGGGAAACTGGATGGGACAAAATGCCGATAATATCTTCGCAGAAATAGGATTTACACCTATGCACGCATTGCATTTAACAGCGTTTGGTGAAATATTCCGAAAAGGCGGAGATCTTTCTATTTTTGATCAATACAGTACTTATCAAGGTAATTGGACATTTCTTTTTGGCCCGTTGCATATCGAGCGTTCGGCGGGATTGTCTATTCAGTATCAACCTGTCCGTGATATCTTTGTTAATTTCAACAGCCGGGTGCGAACAATCGAAGATGAAGCAAATCCAGCTCAAAACCGTTCACAACAATTCGAATGGACTATCGGTGCAAGTTTGGGACTTTGGTGAAAACTTGAATAAATAAGGTCAGGCGTTTAAAAGGCCGCGCGCAGTTTTCAATAAAATGCCGTAACGCAAACCGCGGTCGCTAACTGTTATTTGTGATGTGTTTAATTTTTGTAAAACTTCCCTCAAAATAATAATTCCTGCAAGGAGAATATCAGCCCGGGAAGGATGAATCTGAGGGTAGCTTCTGATCCGGTCAAGTGTAAGATGCCTGAGTTCTTCGAATATCCGCTCAATAGTTTCCTTCGTAAGTATATAACGATTGACTAAAGTCCTGTCGAATGTCTTAAGTTGAAAGTCAAGCGCTGCCAATGTTGTGAGTGTGCCTGCTACCCCTATTAATGTTGTTGCAGATGATAGTGGTAAAATGCTGCGAAGATGGGCTTGAACGAGTTCTATTGCATTCTCGATGGCAGTGTTGTCGGGAGGACTTTTTTTTAAAATTCGTTCAGTAAGCCGGACACTGCCTATATCTATGCTTTCGGCAGATGAGACATTTGATCCTATTCCAGTTACGAGTTCTGTGCTTCCACCGCCTATATCCAGAACAGTAAATTCTCCGGAAGGAAAATCAGTCAAATATTCCGATACGGCACCGAAATACGTTAATTCTGCTTCTTCCTTCCCGGTTAGTATTTTGATATCGATGGATAATTGATGTTTTATAAAGTCAATAAATTCCTGCCGATTTACTGCATCTCGAAGTGCACTCGTACCGCACGCAACGGAATATTTAACTTCAAGCGAATCGGCAATGTTCTTTAATTGTGTGAGTACTTTTTTAATACGGTGGAATGTGTATTCCTGAATAAAACCGTTTTTATCGACTCCTTTGCCAAGCCGTGCAATTGAATGTTCGTCCGTTATAACGGAAATTGTATCATTTCTTCCAACGTCTGCAACGAGCATTAAAATTGTGTTTGTTCCGATATCGAAGGAAGCAAGTCGCATTATTGGACCCTGCGAAGCGCGACTGCTGACCACCCGTTCTCCTGCTCGAGCTTTACTTTAACGAGCAGATTCTTTTCAAACAAAGGAAGAAGAGCATGTAAATCGGTTTTAAGAATACCCGAGAGAATAATGACACCTTCTTTGCAAGTTCGGTCAATGATCGATCTTATAAATCGGGTAATTGTACGAAAATCAATATTTGCCACGACAAGATCATATTTTAAGCGCGGAATAGCGCTGACACTTCCTAACAGTACTTTTATGCGTTGTTGTATATTGTTCCGTTTTATATTCTCTCTCGTGTTTTCGATTGCCCATGGATCAATATCGGCTGCTGTTACGGATTTGGCCCCTAATTTTATGCAAGCAATACCGAGAACACCGGTCACGCAGACAAAATCAAGTACTTTCATATTCTGTTTTAAAAACTGTTCGATCAGTCTTATGCTTAATCGAGTCGTTTCATGATGTCCGGTTCTGAACGACATCTTTGGATCGACGTGGAGCACTATTTTGTTACGGTGACGTTTTTGCAGCTTTTTCCAGGAAGGCTTAATGATTATTTTTGGTGTTGCTTTTATAATACCGATCTGTTTTTCCCAAGTTTTATTCCAGTTTTCCTCGTGCACTAATTTGACCGTAAAAAAAAGATCAACAATTGGAAATTCAGATTTGAATCGTCTCAAAGTAACCTGAAATTTTGCACGAATTGCAGGAGTCCATTTATTTGACGGAATAAAACAACCGAGGAGGTTTTTTTCTTGGATGAAGCCGATGAAACCAATCAATGTCAATTGTCCGACAAGTAAATCTTGATAAGGCTCATTTATTCGGATAGAAATTTTATACCACTTGCGCGATTTCATGGTTGCGGGCCTTTTTTTGAAAGCTCGAACTTCTCAAAGAGATCCCTGATAATTTCAGGATTCATCTGCAGCCAGAATATTTGGTCCTGATAGTTCTCCTGCATTTTCCGATCTGCTTTATTATATTTAACATTTAAAAGATAAATTAAACAGATAAGAAGGCAGAAAGAAATTAATCCTTGCTGATTTGCGAGCGCAATTCCGGAAGCTATTTGAAAAACAAGACAGAGGATGGACATCAGAGCAAACCAAAAAGAAGTACGGCGTATTTGATTCATAATATGATACACTGTGCCGAAGAAAAATACTTTTTCATGAAATGCGGAGGGGATAAAGTGGTTGAGGATATAAAAGTATAACTGCCTTGCTTCTGCTTCACTCAATATACTTGTAGCAGAAAAGCGGCGGATTGAATCTTGCAGAAATGCGCTCGGCCGATTTTCTACGAAAGCGCGCCTGCGTTTTGTCGTCTCTTTTGCATACATAGTTAATCCGGAGACAAGAACAAAAAATAAAAAAAGAATAATTCCAAATACGTTTTCCACAGGAAAGTATAAATACCTCGATATAAAAAAATAGAAGAACATTGTGGAAAGTGATGCAAAGTAGAAACCCGGTATAAGTATACGAGCAGTTTCATATAATCCAAAGGATGACGCTTGTGTGTTATTCATAAATTAATCCAATCAAAGAAGAATGATGAGACGGTATTTTTTTAATTCACTTTGTTAAATAGTTGTTTTCGGCTGAATTCGGCTAATAAACCGGCAATCTTATCCTGAACTTGATGATAATAGGCGGCTGGTATAATAAAATTCTGTATCATTATTGAGAACACAAGCATTTCGCCGTCACGCGAAAGAACATATCCGGATAAGCAGCTTACACCATTTAAATTTCCGGTTTTAGCATGTATGTTACCTGCAGCAGGATAAGAGGTCATCCTTCGTGAAAGAGTTCCATCAACGCCTGCGATAGGCAAGGAATTGTAAAAGACCGGGAATATCCGAGATTGTTCGTACATCGCTGCCAGCAATTGAACAAGCTGGTCGGCAGATAAAAGATTATATCGAGATATACCTGACCCGTCAACAATAGAAAGTCCTGAAGTATCGATACCTAAATCTGAGAGGAAACGGTTTATTACGAATATTCCGTTTTTCGCGCATCCGGGTGCACCATACTTAGCAGCGCCAAGGGCTTTAAGCGTATTTTCAGCCGATAGATTATCGCTTACTTTATTCATATATGTGATAATCTTTTCTATTGATTGGTAACGCTGCGTAATTTCACGGATTCCGGGAGGAGTTGTACCATTCGCAACATTGCCGTGAACAATAATTCCGGTACGTTCAAGTGATTCTTTGAAAAGTGTCCCTGTATAATAATCGGGGAGGCAAAGAGGCACCTTTTTGGCAAATCGACCGGACTTAAGAATTTCGCCTTCTATTAAAATAGTATTCTGGTTATTGAGAAATAATCGTTCTATTTTTAGAGGGGTACGAATGCTGTCGGCTGCTATTTTAGCTTTATTGGTGATGCTGACAAATTCGGTTCTCGGTTCAAGATAGGGATAAATTGAATTCAAATCGGCCAGTAATGAAATTCTAATGCAGTTCTTATTCACAGAAAGCGCATTGATATGCGGTGCATCTGATTCGGATTCGTCATCCCAGACCCAGCCGGCACCCCAGTATTCATCATCAAAAAAAGAATCATCAACGATGATATCGCCCTTAATTTCCCTGATTCCAATCTGACGAACCGTATTTGCAAATGAATCTAGGTGCGAAGTTTTCAAATCGGGATCTCCATATCCTTTTATGTATATGTTGCCTTTAAGAATACCGTTGATAGGAGCGGAATCTATAAATACTGCAGTTTTAAATTGATAATTTGTATCCAATATGTATAAAGCGGCGGCCGATGTGAGCAGCTTCATGTTTGATCCGGGATTCATCAGCGTCTTGCTGTCATGTTCAAATAATGTATCTCCTTTTTCAAGAGATACAACTTTTATACTGGCATTAGCAGGAGTGAAAAGAGAATCTGCAAGAATGGAATTAATGTCTTTCCGTAATTGTTCTAATTGTGTCAGTTGTGCGGGTTGTATTATCGGAATATGCGGTTTAACGACAGCGCGTTTGGACCCGCAACCTGTGATTGCGAATGAAAGTATGAGAATAGTATAATGCGGTTTCATGTATTTGCTTATTCTTTGAGAGAAAGAATATTGTGAATGTCCCCTTAAAATATCAAAAATGCAAGAACTGTTGAATTCTTCATTGCTCCAAAATGTTAAATTTCTTATATTATAAGTTCATAATGGAAAGAAAAGAGCAAAAGAAGATAACTATAGCCATCGATGGACCTGCGGCATCCGGAAAAAGTACAACGGCAAGATTAGTGGCTCAAAAATTAGGATATCTTCATGTCGATACAGGTGCAATGTATCGTGCATTGACATTGAAAGCGATTGAGAAAAATCTCAATCTGAGTGATAAAGAAAAAATTGTCGCACTTGCACGGACGAGCAGTATCCGGCTGGAAGGAGGAAATCCAACCACAAGAGTTTTTTCAGATAACATAGACGTTACTGATAAAATCAGAACGCCTCAGGTGAATCAAGCCGTCAGTACTATAAGCGGTTACCAGGGTGTACGTGAAATGATGGTGCGTGAACAACAGAGGATTTCAGCTGACGGCGGTGTAGTCTTAGAAGGCCGGGATATAGGTACGATAGTTATTCCTTCGGCAGAATTAAAGATTTTCATGATCGCGAATGTTCAGGAACGTGTCCGGCGAAGAAAAAAAGATCTCGCATTATGTGGAATTGAAGCGGATGGAAATGAATTGGTCAAAGAAATTGAAGCGCGGGATAAAAAAGATTCGACACGTGAAATAAGTCCGCTCAGGAAAGCAGAAGACGCGGTTGAACTCGATACTTCAGACTTAACAATTGATGAACAGGTTGATTTTATTGTAGCGCGTGCAAAAAAAAAGATCGATCAGAAAGAAACAATTACATGAAAGTATCTATCGATAATTCTTCAGGTTTCTGTTGGGGAGTTGTGCGAACGATAGATATTGCAGAGAAGGAAATTGCTTCCGGAGAAAAGCTGTATTCGCTGGGAGAAATCATTCATAATCCTGCAGAGATAGAGCGTCTTCAAAAAAGAGGACTTATAACTATTTCACGTAATGATTTGGAAAAGCTTCAAAGTGCAAAAGTTCTTATTCGTGCACATGGTGAACCGCCTGATACCTATGAACATGCAAAAGAGCTTGGAATAACGCTTGTCGATGCCACGTGTCCTGTTGTTGCAAAAGTACAGGAACGTATAAGGAAGTTTTATAATGAAGGTTATCAAGTAGTGATCTTTGGGAAAAAAGAGCATGCCGAAGTTATCGGCCTTGTAGGTCAAACGAACGGAGAAGCGATCGTAGTCAAATCGATGGATGAATTGCGGAATGTGAAACTGGATCGAAAAACGGTTCTATTTTCACAAACTACGATGGACAAGACGACATTCCATGAGCTGAAGAATGAACTGTCAAAACGAATAAAGGATTTATTCATTGATTCCATTGATGAGACCGAAATAGAATTCCTTGTGAAAGACACTATTTGCGGTCAGTTTTCAAGGCGTGAGAAAAAGATTCGTGAATTTGCTGCCGCAAATGAAATTATAGTATTTGTCGCCGGAAAGTACAGTTCAAACGGAAAAGTGTTGTATGATATTGTTAAATCGGTGAATAAGCATGTTTATTTTATTGAAAACGCTGAAGAGCTTCATTCGGAATGGTTTAACGGAGTAAACACAGTCGGTATAACAGGAGCTACATCGACACCGCAATGGTTGATGGAGCAGGTGAAAGAGAGAATCGAAAATTTTAAAAATAATAAAGAAAGTGTTACACAGCCAAATATAATTCACGAACTAATTACACATTAAATAAACAGCCGAAATGATTTGTCCGACGGTGTGTGTTGGCTAACAGCGGAGAACAATTCGTAGGCTATTCCTGTGAAAATGGGAAAAAGTTTTGGAGGTTGAATGTCAGCAACAAAAAATGCCGTGCAGGAGTTTGAGGAGCGCGGGTATTCTGAAGACGAATACAAAAAACTTGAACAGCTTTATTCCGGCACAATGGGTAAAATTAATGCCGGCGAAATCATTAAAGGGCGTGTTGTACACATAGGTGATTCGGATGTAGCTGTTGATATAGGTTTCAAGTCGGAAGGAACAGTAGCGAAGAGCGAATTCACGAATATTAAAGATTTGAAAATTGGCGATGAAATAGAAGTTTTCCTTGAAAGTATTGAAGATAAAGATGGTCAATTAGTGCTTTCGCGCAAGCGGGCTGATTTTATGCGAGTCTGGGAACGTGTGGTTAAATCACATGACTCAGGCGAGGTGCTCAAAGGACGCTGCGTCCGCAGAACGAAAGGCGGCATCGTTGTCGATCTTATGGGGCTCGATGCATTTCTGCCGGGATCACAAATAGATGTACGGCCTGTCCGTGATTTTGATGTTTTCATCGGACGTGAAATGGATTTTCGCGTCGTTAAAGTCAATCACCCTTCTGAAAATGTTGTTGTCAGCCACAAAATATTGGTGGAAGAAGAACTTTCCAGCCAGCGCAAAGCCATTCTCGATAGTCTTGAGAAAGGACAGATACTCGAAGGCCACGTCAAAGCTATTACAGATTTCGGCGTATTCGTCGATCTTGGCGGTGTAGACGGCCTTGTGCATATTACCGATCTTTCATGGGGAAGGGTGAATCATCCTTCAGAGATCGTGAAGCTCGACCAGCTGGTTAATATTGTTGTTCTTGATTTTGACGCAGAGAAAAAACGGATTTCGCTGGGCATGAAGCAGCTCCAACCGCATCCCTGGGAGAATATTGATCAACGTTATCCTGTCGGTACAAAAATCAACGGTAAAATCGTTTCACTGACGGATTACGGCGCATTTGTGGAAATTGAAAAAGGCATTGAAGGCCTTATACATATTTCTGAAATGAGTTGGACACAACACATCAAGCATCCTTCACAAGTTGTCTCGATGGGACAGATGATCGATGCAATTATTCTTTCGCTGGATAAAGAAGGCAAAAAGATATCGCTCGGGATGAAACAGCTTGAGCCGGACCCCTGGACTACACTTATGCAAAAATATCCGATAAGTTCAAAACATATCGGAACAGTGCGCAATCTTACGAATTTCGGTGTGTTTGTTGAGCTTGAAGAAGGCGTAGACGGCCTTGTGCATATATCTGATTTGTCATGGACAAAGAAGATTCGCCATCCGGGTGAAGTAGTGAAAAAAGGCGATCAACTTGATGTTGTTGTGCTTTCGGTTGATATTAGTCAAAGACGCATCTCTCTCGGACATAAGCAAATACAGGAAAATCCGTGGGAAGTGTTTGAATCCAAATATAAAGTAGATACAGATGTGGAAGGCAACATCGTGCGTATCATTGAGAAAGGCGTTATTGTTGAAATGCCTCTCGGTGTTGACGGCTTTGTGCCGCTTTCTCAGCTTTCGTATACTCCTGTCAAGAATATTGCCGATTCCTTCAAGGTAGGCGATACACTCCCGCTGAAGGTGATCGAGTTCGATAGGGAAAGCAAGAAGATTGTCCTTTCGGCGCTTGAATATCTTCGCGGAAAAGAACAGAAACTTGTTGACAACTATGTCGCAAGCCATAAGCTTGCGCCCATGACTATGAAGGATGTCGGTTCAATTTCTTCTGATGAAGAGAAGAAGAAGGAAGAAACGTCAACAGAAAGTGGAAATGAACAAAATACACAAAGTTAAAAATAGTTGCTAAATCATTATGAAAAGAGTTGTCTGGCATTGTTTGGGCAGCTCTTTTCCTTTATGAAACGGGTTGCATTACATACACTTGGCTGTAAACTTAATTACGCCGAAACTGCAGAGATTGGTAAGAAATTTACTGCACGCGATTATAAAGTGGTCGGTATTGATGATCCGGCAGATGTAGTAATAATCAATTCGTGTACTGTTACATCGCAGGCTGATAGGGAATGCCGGCAAATAATAAGAAGAGCTGTTAGGCATTCACCGGATGCTTTTATAGCAGTCGTCGGTTGTTTTGCGCAGCTTCATTCTGAACAGATAGCCGGAATCGACGGAGTTGATTTAGTACTCGGAACGCATGATAAATTCTCCATCTTTGATCATTTGGACAAAACGAAAAGAGGAAAAAGTACAGGCATAATTGTATCTTGTGTAAAAGACTGCAATTTCGAACCGGCATCGTCGTCAGGATTTGAGAACCGGACACGTGCTTTCCTGAAAGTGCAGGACGGATGTGATTATCACTGTTCCTATTGCACTATTCCCCAGGCTCGGGGAAAAAGTCGAAGTGGATCTATTGCCGAAATAGTACGGCAAGCTGGAGAAGCAGTTGAATCAGGCTATAAAGAAATCGTATTGACCGGTGTAAATGTTGGCGATTATGGAAAGAACGACGGTACAAACCTCATGGCTCTTCTCAAACAGCTTGTAAAGGTCGATGGTCTAATGCGCATTCGCATCAGTTCGATTGAACCAAATTTGCTTACTGACGAATTGCTTAGTTTCTGGTTTACAAATGATATTATTTGTAACCATTGGCATATACCTCTTCAATCTGGATCCGACGCAATACTCCAAAAGATGCAGAGAAGGTATCTCACAGAGGTTTATGCTGAACTTATAGAGAGAATTAAATCAAATGTTCCCACTGCATGCATCGGATCGGATGTTATTGTCGGATTTCCGGGCGAAAGTAATGTATTTTTCGATGAAACTTATAATTTTCTAAACGACATTCCGCTTTCATATTTTCATATATTTCATTATTCTGAACGGAAGAATACACGGGCGGCAGATTATGATAATAAAGTAGATCCTCAAATAAAGGCGAAGAGAAGCAAGAAATTGCGTCAATTGGGAATACAAAAACGTGTTATGTTTTATAAGTCATTTATCGGTAAAACAGTGCCTGTTTTGTTTGAATCAAAACATACTGATGGTACACAATCAGGATTGACTGAAGAATATGTTCGTGTAAATGTAAAATCAAATATTAATCTTGAAAATATGATTATCAATGTAAAGATCAGAGAAGCATTCGCTGAAAAATGTATTGGCACGATCGCCGAGCCTAATAAAATATCTGCGATACGCATTGCCATTTAATATTGGAGCTATATAATGAAAAAGACTATTATGTTAGCCGCGCTGTTCATATTTATAACACATAATATATTCGCTCAGCAGAGACCATTAACCGCATTAGTAAACGAGGAAGTTCAACACCGTGGAATATCAAATCCGGTTCTGGATTTATCGCCTGCAACTGAATCCAAGAAATCAGTATTCCTATCTGTCGTTGCATCTCTCATAGTACCGGGAATGGGAGAATTGTACGCAGGTTCATTCGAGACAGGCAAGTATCATTTGCTCGCTGAAGGTGGATTATGGCTTACTTACAGCGGATTTCGTATGCATTCAGATTGGCTCCTGCGAGATGCACAAACATTTGCTAAAAATCATGCAGGTGCCGATTTTAAAAACAAGGACGATCAGTATTCGGTAAACATCGGCAATTTTAATACTACTGAAGAATACAACGATGCAAAAAGTAGAAACCGCGAGTATAATCTGATATACCAGCCTGCACAGGCTGAATATCAGTGGAATTGGGATACGGATGGCAACCGTCTTAAGTTTAAAGATATGCGTATTCATAGCAGTGAGGTTAAAAATAATTCCAAGTTCATCATAGGTGCTGTCGTAATAAATCACCTTCTTTCTGCATTCTTAGCAGGAAAGAAAACAGCTGCATACAATCGGTCACTTACCGCGATGGACAATGTGGAAATAAACACATACACATTGAACAATGGATCGGCGGTAGACGGATGGGGGATAAGCGTCTCGGCACATTTTTAGAATTTCAGTATGCCCATTATCCGTTTGACAATTGAATACGATGGAACTGACTTTGTCGGCTGGCAATTTCAAACAAACGGACGTTCTATTCAGGAAGAAGTTGAAAAAGCAATCAAACAAATACTTCAGGTGGATGTTAGAATTACAGGAGGAGGAAGAACAGACGCAGGAGTACATGCACGCGGTCAGGTAGCCAGCTTCTTTGTGGAACGAAATGTTAATATTGATATACTTGCGAAGAGTCTGAATGCAGTTATGCCTCACAGCATCATTGTTCTTGAAGCAGCGATGGAACAGTCGAATTTCAATGCACGGCACGACGCAAAAAGCAGAATGTACACATATTCAATCAGCCATGAGTCGACGGCAATTCAACGCAATTATTGCTGGCAGGTGTATCAAAAGCTGGATTTTATATTGATGCAAAAATGCGCCCAACAAATACTCGGCACACATTCTTTTCGATCATTCTGTAAAGTAGAAACAGATAACCACAATTATCAATGCAGCGTGCAGATATCGCAATGGATTCAGAAAGATAAATTACTGGTGTATGAAATTTCTGCAAACCGTTTTTTACATGGAATGGTTCGTACATTAGTAGGAACAATGGTGAATGTGGGAAGAGGGCATACGAAATATGATGAATTTCAGAAAATATTGGAATCGAACGATAGATCATTAGCCGGAATGTCTGCTCCTGCTAAAGGGCTTATTTTGGAAAAAATAATTTATTAAAAGAATGAGAAGGACATGTTAAAACAAAAACTCTTTATGTTATTATTATACCTTTGTATGGGCTTCTATGTATGTGCTGCACTGATGCAGCTTAATATATTTCCGGTAGAAAAAGATATTGAATTGGGGAAGCAGTTCGATGGAGAAATTCGCAGTAATTCCAAAGAATACCCAATTCTTAAAAACAGGCCGGATGTAAAAGCATATATAACTAACATCGGAAATAAAACATTAGCTTCACCGGATATTCTATATAGAGGTCAATTTGCTTATCAATTCGAAGTTATTGATGATGACAAAACAATACATCCATCATCCGGTGATCGTCTTGCTTGTATCAATCAAATGATCAAAGACATAGGCAATCCGCAGCCAAGTGAAACGAATATTTTTGCCAAGCGGTATCATCAGTTTAAAAAGGGATTGTCGTAGCATTGTCAGGAACACTATTATGCAAATATAAATAGTAATACAGCCTGTAGTTGACAGAGATATGAGATCAATAAAAACAATATTGAGAGATGCGCTGATAAAAGGAGGATTGCTCAGGACAAAACTGTCGGAAGACGAACTAAAACAGGTTATTGACGCCGGTTCGATCAGCGGAGCGATTAATAAAACCGAACACGAACTAATAAAAAGCGTCTTGGAGTTTTCCGATATTACGGCTAAGGAAATCATGGTGCCGCGTCCTGATATTGTAGCTCTCGATATTTCAATGTCCAGGGATGTTCT
>CAZYAM010000044.1:0-20624 GCA_964645575.1 uncultured Ignavibacteriaceae bacterium | reverse complement strand
GTCTTTTCAGGAAATCCTTTGTCACCTATTCCTCAATTACGCTGAGCAGTTACAAGAAAAGTTAAATAATCAAACATCAGCTGATAATGATAGAAATTCAAGCTTTGTAATAAATTATAATCCGTAAATAAATTTGGGAATTTCAAGGATCAGAACAAAACTCCAAATAAAAACTCTGGTTTTTACAGCAAAATCTTAATAGACTGGAAAGAATTTAAAGTAATATTTTGGAAAATGATTATTCTATGAAAGTTTTTTTTATTTTCGTCGTAATGATATTTTTAGGAGTACTTAATATTTCTTGTTCTTCGGGGAAAAAAGAAATCCACAGCGAACAGGCGAATGCCGGAAAAACACAGGTATTGCCGGCAGTAAAAGAGGTAACGGCAGACAAAGACACCATATCATCGAAAACGCCGCTTTATTTTACCTCAACCGGGAAGGATACCGTAACAGGGACTCTGTATGTTACCGGCAACGAACCGTTTACAAAACTTGCACTTTATGTTTCTTCAGATACAATATTTCATATAGAAACCGATTCTTCAATAAAATCCCGACTCTGGCAAATGCAAGGCAAACGTGTCAGCGTAATCGGCATAAAGAAATCAAGTCCGGCTGGAATAATGATAAATGTTTCATCATTCTATACAGCCCAATGATCTGATTTGAATATAAATTCATGAAAATTCCTTTTTTTATTTTTCTAATTATTCTTGTATTGTTTTACAACGGAACGGCACAGCCAATCTCAAATTCAATCGCCGATGATGAATTAAAAGCAGCCTCCGGACCAAAAATTTTTCCGATACCCGGTTCTCACGTACTGCGGCAGAAATGGCAGAAAACCGAACTGATTCTCAAGGCACGTATGAAAGCACATGCTGATGAACGTGCAATTCGAAAATTAATGAAAGCTACGGCATGGAATTTTACAGTCGGACAGACACGCAACTGGTGGGCGACGAACATTGACGAATCCGATTCTGATTATTATACAGAGTATCTAACTCCATCGACTTGCCGGGCTGTAGGCAGCAACTGCTACATATTTGTCGAAGACTCGTTATGGGTAAATGAGACTGTCAATCAGGCAGCTGTAGATTCCATACGTACTGCTTTCGAGCTGAGAACTCCTGCCGATGCATCAAAAGGCATTTTCCAGCTGGATACAATGTATTTTGGCGATCCGCCGGATTTAGATAACGACCCGAAAATTATCATTCTTATTCTGGATATTAAAGACGGCTTTACAGGCACCGGCGGATACGTTGCCGGATACTTCTATGCACAGAATGAATATCCCGAATCTATTGTGAACGAGCCCGGGACAAACAGGCATTCCAACGAAGCAGAAATTTATTATATCGATGCGAATCCGGCAAACTTAAAAACTTCGCATGGGGTCACTGCCGCCTCTTCGACAACAGCACATGAATTCCAGCATATGATCTTTTGGCACTATAGTTATATAAACGATATTGAAAAACTGACTTTTATCGACGAAGGTATGTCAATGTCGGCCAGCAGGCTGTGTGGATACAAACTTGAAAGTCCATCTCTCTATTATTCCAATACAAACGTGGACTTTCTCAGTTGGGGGCTTTCAGGCGATCCACTGCCGGATTATTCCCGCACTGCTCTCTTTTCATGGTACCTGATTGAACAGTTCGGCAGTCCATTAACAAAATCAATTGTCCAGAATTCATACGATTCGGCTGCTTGTTATGACAACGCATTCCAGACATCAGGATCACCCTTGCGTTTTATCGATGTATTAAAGAGTTTTGCCCTTGCTGCAGAAATAAATAATACGATATACGATCCGAGATACGGATTTACTGAACCAATCTCCATAAAACCGGCTGCAGTTACATATTATTCTCCTATTATATCTGCTGTAACGGATACCTTGAAGCCATTCGGGACACGGTATGTAAAGTTCTCCGGAGGACAGTCATTATCTTTAAATATCAGCAGCGGCGGGACTATCGAAGTGAAAGCGATTGCAACCGGTACTGCCGGAATAAAAGTAGATAATATTACGCCCGGCACAACATATACGCTAAGCGATTTTGGAATAAGCTATTCGAGCGTCGTTCTGGCTGTTACTAATTTGACAAAGACGGAGACGGTCTTTACATATTCAGCATCCGGTACCGGCAACAATGCTGTAGAATTAAAATACGACTTAACCGAACCAACCGGTTATCTGCCCGGTACAGCAGGCGATACGGTATGTGTATGGTTCAATGGTATTACAGACGGAAGGCTCGATTCGGTGCGTGTTGCGTTTCGAAGACCCGGAACAATAGCCGGCGGTATTTGGAAATATACCGGTGATACACGGCCGTCGCCGTTAGGCAAACAGCTGGCATTGATAACTGCAGTATCCGCTCAACCGGCTCCAACTTATCCATATCCCGTACCGTGGCCAAACTGGGCTACCATCGATTTAAGTGCAAAGTATATCGATGCGAGTGAAGCGTTTGCTGTCGCTTTTGTTAATCAAGGTGACGGCACTTCACATCCGCGTGTTATGATCACAGAATCTCCAATGCCAAGCGAGACAACCAGCCTTACATTTTTATCCGATGAAACAGAATGGTATTACCTTACTTCCAATACCGCCGGCGATTCCGTCTATACTTATCTTATCAGGGCATATGTAAGTATTGATACAACAGGAGAAGAACCGGACACCTCGGTGACTCAGGTTACTTATGTACTGGAGCAAAATTTTCCTAATCCATTTAATCCTCTTACTGTTATCAGGTTTCAAATACCGTTGGAAGGATTAGTGAAGTTAAAGGTTTATGATATAATGGGGCGGGAAATAGCCACATTGGTAGATGAATTCCTTGAAGCCGGAATACATGATGTAAAGCTTGATGCATCTAAGCTTTCCAGCGGAATTTATCTTTATCGTATTACTGCCGGTTCGTTTGCAGAAACCAAGAAACTCGTGGTTATTAAATAAAATCTGCAGAATCCATCAAAGAAGGCCCTTTTGTATTTCACTATGTATTGCCATTCTTCAATGGCTTCATTATATTGAATTCCATTTGTTTTATAGAATCAATATGAAATCCGTATTATTACATAATTGCGGCGATCCGATTCCCGTTCAAAAGATCATCTGCCTTGGACAAAACTATGCCGAACATGCGAAAGAGCTCAAGTTCGATGTGCCGGATTCGCCGGTATTCTTTCTTAAACCGGCAAGTGCAATTATACATCAAGGTGAACAAATTATTATTCCCGCAATTTCTCACGACGTCCACCATGAAGTAGAGTTAACCGTACTAATCGGAAAAACCGGGAAAGACATCCCGCATGAATCAGCATTACAATACGTGGCAGGTTACGGTGTCGGGCTTGATATAACCTTGCGCGATGTCCAGTTTGAAGCAAAGAAAAAAGGCCTCCCGTGGTCGCTTGCAAAAGGATTTGATACAGCTGCGCCGCTCTCAGAATTTATTGAACCTGTCATAACCGGCGACCCGATGTCTCTCAGTATTCAATTGAAAATCAACGGCATTATAAGGCAGTCTTCCAGTACAGGTAAATTGATATTCCCCGTCGATACGATCATATCTTACATTTCTCAGTTCATGACATTCGAACGCGGAGATATAATTTACACAGGCACACCGGAAGGAGTCTCTCGTATTGACCATGGTGATAAATTGGAAGCTGTTTTGCAAAATACAGACGGACAAGTATTAACATCATTATCTGTAAGTGTTCAATAGAAATAAAAAGGATTTTTTTGATTTCATAAACGCTGATGCCGGAAATAGAACAAACAATTGACAACCGTTCCCTGAATCCTCGGATGGCTAAAATCATCACGGTAGCGATTCCGAAAGGTGGCGTAGGAAAAACGACTACAGCGGTAAATCTCGCTGCAAGCTTTGCGGTCATGGAAAAACGTGTGCTTTTGATTGACACAGATCCGTTCGGAGCATGCAGCATGTCGCTCGGATTTACGGCGGAAAAGACAAAAGGCGGACTGTATGAAGTGTTCAGCTTTATACATTCAATGGCACAGGTTATTCACCGGACGGAACTCGCATATATGGATTTCATCCCAACCAATATCGCATCCCAGCAGGCAGAAGAACGCATTACACGTTTATCGGAAAATCGAACGCTGCTGAAGAACATTCTTCGCACAATTATACCGCACTACGATTATGTCATCATCGACACGCCGCCCTTCTTGCGCGGACTTACAACAAACGCTCTTTCATGTTCCGATTCCGTGCTTATACCGATCAAGTCGGGGCATTTCTCACTCGAAGGCATTGACAAACTCTTTAAATATTTCGATTGGATTCAGGAAGTGGCAAATAAAAATCTGCAGATTGAAGGGATTCTTCAAACAATGTACGAGCAGCATACAAAAGTAGCAGAAATCACGGATCGTGAATTGCAGCTGAGATTCCGCAAATACCTTCTCAAAACCATCATTCCGAAAAACACACAGCTCACGGAAGCATCTTTCTACGGCAAACCAGCGGTGCTTTTCAACGCTTCTTCGAGAGGAACGCTGGCATATTTAGAGCTCGCACGCGAGCTGATCGAGAAACATAAAGAAGCTGCCCAGCAGCAAAATCCGGTTCCGACACAGATTCAATCAGCATGAGTTTTCACATTAATGTAAATCCCTTGATAAAATATCTGAAAGAGGATATATTTGAACAATACAATCAGCCGGGAATTATCAATTGAAAATAAAATGAAGACAACAGGTATTTTAGTATTATTCTTCTTGTTAACACTCTACGCAAACGGACAGGAACTGCCGCCTGTTCAATTGCAGGACACTTCAATAATAAATCCTGGAATTCTCGATCCGGAATATTTTACAAGCGCATTTTCGCTGTCTCTTCCGTTATTACTGAGAATCATTCCTGAAAGCAATCCGTATCAATTCGGCCGGCCGTCTTTACTTTCCCTGCAATACAGCTCGCAGAAATTGCAGCAGAATCTCGATCTTTCATCTATCTGGAAGCGGGAAATCTCAAAGCAGGAAGAATATAAGACACTGCGGATGGTCATGGGATCGATTCAGGCCGGCGGAGCAGCATATCTCGCCTACCTTCATTTCAAGAAGTACGGCTTTAAATAGAAAAATACAACACCGCTAATCTATTATTCGCATCGAAACGCTAAAACCACAAGCCGATCTGCCAGTTATTTTTTTTAAGTGCAATTAATTTATCTTCACCTCATCTTCGGACGCTTGCTTTTCCGTCAGGTTAAAGATATATTAAAACACAGTTTTTTTGGAGATAGAATTATGGTAAAAGTACTCGATATTAGACAAAACTTCCTCGGTTTAGAAAAACAATATTCCACATTTGAGAATTCAAAGATTGTGGTATTACCGGTACCGTACGAACATACTGTAAGCTGCGGGGGCGGAACAAAGAAAGGTCCGGATGCAATTCTAAAAGCATCTCACTATGTTGAATTCTTTGACGAGGAAACAAAGCGTGAAATTTACAAGGAGCACGGGATCGCGACGCTTACGCCTCTTGCTCTTGAAAAGAAAATAAATGAAACTGCCATGCAGCTTATTTATGACACCGTTCATCCCTTAGTCGAGCGGCAAAAATTTGTTGTGACGCTGGGGGGTGAGCACACCATTTCTTCGGCTGTCATTGCAGCACATGCAAAGTATTATCCAAATCTATCCGTTCTTCATTTCGACGCACACTCCGATCTCCGTCCCGAGTATAACGGGAATAAATACAGTCACGCCTCGGTAATGGCACGGGTATGCGAATTCCTTGATCCTAACCGGCTGGTACAGGCCGGAATACGGGCACAATGCAGAGAAGAAGCGGAATTCATTCGCGATCATGGCATTCACACATTTTACGCACATGAGATACGTCAGGGCGGCTACACTAAAATCTTAAAATACTGGGACGACTTTATCGTAGACAAATTGACGGATGAAGTATACATCTCATTCGATGTCGATGTATTCGATCCGTCTATCATGCCGGCGACAGGAACTCCGGAACCAAACGGCCTCTTCTGGAGCGAAGTAATGCAATGTATTCGAAGAGTCTCCCGCAGACGGCATATTGTGGGTTTCGATGTAGTCGAACTTGCACCTATCAAACTGCTGCCTCACGCCGATATAACAGCGGCAAAAGTGGTTTCGAAAATTCTGAATTATGCCCTATAGCACATGTCCGGCAGCAGCAGATCGTTTACCGTAAAAACCATCTTCGGATGGATCGCGGCAATCGGTCTCTTCGTGCATAGCGGATTGTTAAACCAAACAGCATATTCGCAGGATTCCAATACTCATCGGATAGATACAATCGTTATTGAGCGGCGTAATGTGTTCGATGAAAGCAATCCGCAAGAACTCTCATGGATCGGCCGAATCATTAATTCCCTGCATATAAAAACCAAGGAATCGGTCATCCGCAACGAACTTCTCTTTCACAGCGGTGAGCCGTTGGATATACAGTTAATAGAAGAATCGGAAAGAAATTTGAGAGCCATGGGAATTATAGGAGATGTGCGTATTCGTATCGATACAACGGATGACGAAAAAACCTGCGCGGCAGTTGAGACACATGATAAATGGACACTCTCTTTATTTACGTCGTTTAAACAGGACGTCGGCAACCGGATTTTTTCCGTAGGCCTCGATGAAAGCAATTTCCTGGGTTATGCACAGGGTCTTTCCATACATTTGAACCACAATAGTGAATATGCCGATCCGTACGGATTTGAGTTTCGGTATTATCATCGGAACTTCATTAGTGACCATGTTTCTCTGCAATTACAGCTTAAAAATTCCGAGAGCCATCACCTGCGGTCAATTACACTCGAGCGCCTATTCTATTCGGACGAAATAGAATTGGCCGGCAGTTTATATGCAGATCATGGATCCGTTAGGCGCCGTCAATATGAAAACGGATTCGAAATTGCATCAGAGAATGTTCTACTGAACACAATAAGCGGATGGGCGGCATCGTCAATCGGGTATAAGAATAAAATACGCCCGGGGATAGGCTACATTCACAAAAATGCATCAAGCCCCGACAGTTCGATGCAAATTACAGATCATCTCGATATGGCATTGTTGTCAATAGAATTTCAAAACCGTTCCTGGATAAAAGAACATTTCCTGGACAATCTGGGACGGGTTGAAGATATCCCGATTGGACACAGTATATCTTTTATTTGCGGATCAAATTTGAATCGGGAGCGTCCTTCGCATGCGGCATTCTATGGCGGAATTCGAGCTCTTGCTGCATTGACGGTACCTGAGGTTTTTTATTTCAGTCCGAATGTTTTTGCCGAAAAATATTTTCGCATCGACGGCGGAAATGTATCGACAGTTCAATTGAACCTGCATGGATACTCATCACCGATAGGAATGCACCGGCTCGTGATCCATGGCCAGGCGATTATCGGCTCCAATTGGCCGCAAAGCATGCAGGTTCTGCTCGGATCGACAACCGGGCTTCGCGGGTATAACACGAATCAGTTTACCGGGCAGCGTTCTCTGTTAATAAACATAGAAGACCGTTTTCGTTTGAATCTCGAATGGTGGATTTTTCGATTCGGCGGTGTCGTATTCTTTGACTCCGGAACAGCATGGCCGCAAGGGCAATCCATATCAAGTCAGTGCATGCACTCTTCGGTCGGATTCGGCCTCCGAATCGAGAACACAAAACAGCAGGGACCGGGTATTTTACGAATTGAAGCAGCATATAATCTGGACCAATCTCGTTTCTCGCAAATCACTCTGACAACCCAGATTCTCTTCGAATCATTTGCCGGCATGGATTATTCACCGCCTGCTATAGTCAACTCAATAGAAAATTAAATACTGACTTTTCAATAACAACTTATCGATATTTATATGAATGAACCGTTGGAAAAATTAGAACGTACAAGCGTGCCGGAACTGGACGAGATCCTCGGCGTCCCCTTCAAAGTCCTCGATGACGGATTTGTTCGCGTAGTCGATTACATGGGCAACGATTCATCGGTTGTACAAGCGGCGCGCGTATCATACGGCAAAGGCACGAAAAAGCTTCGCGAAGATGAAACTCTCATCCGGTACCTTCTCCGCCACCACCATACGACACCGTTCGAGATGTGCGAAATTAAAATACACATGCGCGTCCCGATGGATTGCTGGCGCCAATGGATCCGGCACCGCACTGCAAATGTCAACGAATATTCCACACGCTATTCCATAGCTATCGACGCAGCACAGAGAACAAAACCTAACGAATGGAGGGCACAGGGAATAACCAACCGGCAAGGAAGTGAAGGGCTTCTTACAGCGGAGCAAGGAAAATATTTCTCGGCACAGGAGTCGGAATTGCAGGAATTCACGCGCAAGGTGTACAATGAACGCATTGCAGCCGGGATTGCACGCGAACAGGCACGCAAGGATTTAACGCTCAGCACGTATACTGAAGCGTACTGGAAAATCGATCTGCATAATCTTCTGCATTTTCTTGCACTCCGGATGGAAGCTCACGCCCAGTACGAAATTCGCTCTTACGCAGCAACAATAGGCAATGAAATTGTAAGCAAGTGGTGCCCGGTTGTGTGGAAGGCATTTCAGGATTATCTATTTGGCGGCCTGGAGCTTTCCAAACATGAAATCGCCATCATCTCGCGTATACAGGCAGGCGATAAAGCCGGCGCCCTTGCAGCTGCAGAAGAATACGGACTTATCCCTTCTCCCGGACAGGAAATGAAACGAAACATTGAACGGGAAGAAATCGAAGTAAAAATGAGGCTTCTTGGCATGCACCCGCCGTGGTTTAAGGACTAACTCTTCCCTTTTAAAAAGGAGACCGGCCATGAAACTAATTATTATTGCTGCAATAGCCCGCAACCGCGTCATCGGTAAAAACGGAAAACTCCCCTGGCATATACCGGAAGATCTCGCACGATTCAAACAGCTTACAACCGGCCATACGGTCATAATGGGACGCAAAACATACGATTCGCTCGACAATCCGCTTCCAAATCGCACTATAATCGTTATAACATCAAGAGCAATTAACGGTATAAAATCTTATCCTTCACTCGAATACGCTTTACAGGCATTTAAAAACGAACAGGAAGTATTTGTTATCGGAGGCGGACGTGTGTTTGCAGATACTCTCCGGCTTGCCGATGAATTGCGCTTAACTCTGGTCGATAAAGATGTTGAAGGAGATACATATTTCCCTCCGTACCAGGAATTCCTGCACAGCCATTTTCAACTTGTACAGGAACAGCGCTTTGCGGGATTCAGTTTTCTTGATTATGAAAGGAAAAGATAAAACCACTCAGATGGGTGTTCGCTGTCAACATTTTTCATTTCATATTTCTTAATGGATTTTCTTCGTCTATCTGCCAATTTAAAGGATTATTAAAAATATATTCTCTAATGTTGTTTAAATCATTTTCATTACGGATTATATGGTCGTAAAATCCGCCCTGCCATACTGGTAAACGTGGAGTATTTCGCATTTCGTTGATTCGCTTTGTTGTAATCGATTTAAATCCAGCAATTATTGAACCCAACGATTTTGGTTCCCTTTGTAGGGACGCACGGCCGTGCGTCCCTACTGTTGCATTATTTTTTGTTTTCAATTGTTCTTTTATTATGATTATGCCATGCAAATGATTTGGCATTATAACATATTCATCCAGTTCAATTTCTGGTCGCACACTCTTGGTTTTCAACCATTCTTCCTGTATTATCAATCCAATCGATGGCAATTTCATTTCCTCATTGATGATCTCCCCAAAGAGATACTCCCTATTATAAGTACAAATTGTTACAAAATATTCTGCTGATAAAGCATAATCATATTCCTTCAAACGTATTGACTTGCGTTTATGTATACGAGGATTATATTCCATTACGTAAGCGTTCTACTCTTTTCTCCGTATTATTTTTCATCTTCCGTCAATCCATATAGATCATTCACAAGTTCAACGATTGTTATTTACGTTATAGTATTTTTATATTTTCTATTTCTAATCTGCGTGTCAAGTATAGCAATGTTTATCTATTTAGAACGAATTAGCGGCACGAACCGAACCGGCAGTACTGTTTTTTTCTCGAGATCGTTTCCATGCTTCTTCACGATTGTCAATGCCTGTATGGACATCATCGAACCGACGGGAATCACAATGATGCCGCCGTCTTTTAACTGTTCAATCAAAGGCTGCGGAATGTCCTCTGCCGCTGCCGTAACAATAATCGCATCGAACGGTGCCGCTTCTTCCCAGCCCGCATATCCATCACCGCACCTAACTTTAATATTTCGATACCCAAGCTGTTTCAATCGTTCTGAAGCCGTCTCCGCAAGCTCCGGTAAAATCTCAATTGTATATACACTGTCTACAATTTCAGCAAGAACCGCCGCCTGATAACCTGAACCTGTTCCAACTTCTAAAATCTTCTGGTCTTTTTGCGGATTTATCGACTCTGTCATATAAGCAACAATATACGGTTGAGATATTGTTTGTTCGGAACCTATAGGAAGGGGAGTATCATCGTACGCATACCCGATCAATTCCGGCGGGACAAATTCATGCCGCGGGACTTTCCTCATTGCATGGAGTGTTGCAGTGTCCTTAACACCGCGTGCAATAATCTGATCCTGCACCATTTGTTCTCTTACATTTGTAAACCGGCCATCTTGTTCGCACTTGCCGAAGAAAGAAATTATGAAAGTAAGAAGAATAAATTTTTTCATAGAAGAATCTATATGAAGAACTTCTTACACACAACTTAGGAAATCGCATAGTGAATGTCAATCAGAGAAATATTCCGGAGAGAGTTATATTTTTGCGAAGCGTTCGTGCAATACTTTTCAATTTTGGCTGGTAGGCAACCCATTGATGTCTCATTGACACACCCCCTTAAAAGATTGACACGAATAAATTCGTATCATTATTAAGCCTCCGGCTCCTCTCAAGAGGGGACTTGATTTTATCACACCGACAGGAAGAACGCGAGAATAAATCCGCCGAGAATAATGCGGTACCATCCGAACGGTTTGAAATCACGCCTGCTGATAAATTTCATAAATCCCGCTATTACGAGAAGTGCAACGATAAAAGAAACGATAAAGCCGACAGCGAGCACTATCTTTTCATCAGGAGTCATCGTGAATCCTGTCTTAAACAAAGAATAAACGGATGCGGCAAATAATGTAGGGATAGCCAGGAAAAAAGAAAATTCCGCCGCAACGAGCCTGGAGCACCCCAGAAGCATGGCTCCGATAATTGTCGCCGCTGATCGTGAAGTGCCGGGAATCATTGCGAGACACTGTATCAAACCTATCAGTAGAACGGCTTTATAATTCAGCGATGCAATCGTTGAAATTTTTTCCTGCCGTTTGCGGTTCTCCAAAAGAATCAAAGCAATACCGCCGATGATGAGTGCAATAACCACGGTTATAGGATCGAACAACGATTTCTGAATCTGTTTTCCGTACATCGCACCGATCACCAGGGCAGGAATCACACCGATAACGGCTTTCTTCCACAGATCCATGGTCTGACTTTGCAGGTACGAACCGTTCACTTTTTTAAATACAAACAGGCGCTTCCAAAAGTACACGCCTACAGAGAGAATCGCTCCGAGCTGTATAACTATATCGAACATTTTTGTAAACTCTTCATCGAATGCGATAAACTGATTAACGAGTATCAAGTGGCCTGTAGAGGAAACAGGCAGAAACTCCGTTATACCTTCGACAATTCCTAATATGACTGCTTTAATGATATCGTTCATTCGAATAATTCTTTCCGGAAATAATACTGTAATTCTTAATAAATCCTGATTTATATAGAGTAAAAAAAATGAATTTGCAGGGAATTGATGAATTGTTCAATGGATTCCCTTGGCTGCACTTCCATCTACCAGCACATTCACTCCATTGATATAACTCGCCTGTTCGGACGCAAGGAATGCAACGGCATTGCCGATTTCTTCCGGTTTGCCGAGCCTGGCCGCCGGAATAGCTCCGGCAGTATCTTTCAAATACTGCTCCAGAGAAATTTTTTTCTCAGCCGCACGCATAGCTGCAAGTTCTTCCTGCCGCTTCGTCAGGGTATGGCCGGGACACACTGTATTCACGGTGATGTTCTTTTTCGCATATTGGTTCGCGAGAACTTTAGTAAGTCCGAGGATTCCCGGGCGAATTGCCGAAGAAAGCATCAGTTCGTCAATCGGCTGTTTTGCGGCAATTGAAGTAATAGTTATAATCCTCCCCCACTGCTGCTGAATCATTATTGGAAGTACGGCACGGGTAAGCCGCACCATGCTCATAAGCGTAAGCTCGTGTCCTTTGCGCCAGTCTTCATCAGTCAAAGTAAGAATATCGCCTGCGGGCGGACCGCCTGCATTATTGACAAGAATATGTACTGTCCCGAACCGCTGTTTGGTTTCCGAGACCACATGTTCTATATCTTCCGGCCTGGTAACATCGGCAGCTAACGGGATTACTACTGCTTTCGTGGTTTTCTGAATTTCATCTGCAGATTCCGTAATTTCTTTTTTTTGTCGTGAAAAGATCACGACTGTCGCACCTTCCTGTGCCAGCGCCATTGCAGACGCTTTGCCGAGACCCTGGCTCGCTGCGGCAACAATCGCTATTTTATTCTTCAGTTTTAAATCCATTGAATCACTTTGCAGAAATCATTCCTGTCAGCCCGACGCGTATCATCATAATTGCAATTGCTGCCATGAAAAGAGCCGCAATTTTCGCGAACGCTTTTGATCCCGCCTCTCCCATGATTCGTATGATAAGATTGGAATTTCGGAAAATCAGCCAGACAAGAAAAAGGTTAGTCAGCAGCGCGATAACCGCGGCCAGATACCCATATGCATCTACAACAATCAGGAGTGTCGTAAGTACTGCAGGACCGATGATAAGCGGAATACCGATAGGAACGACGCCGACAGTCGTTTGCGGTGTTCGGTTCTCTTCGCCGGAAAAAATAAGGTCCACAATAGCAAGAACCAAAAGAACAATGCCGCCGCCGACGCGGAAATCGTTTTCCGTGATCCCGAGAAAATTAAAAATCATCCTGCCGCTAAATAGAAATATTAATGCAACGGCAAGAGCCGTCAGCGTCGCATCCGTGATAAGCTTTTTCTTTTCTTTAGGATTCATCTTACTTGTAAGCGAAAGAAAGATAGGTACCAGACCCACAACATCAATAGCAACAAAGAGTGGTATGAACGAGAGAATAAATATTTTAATATCGTAGGGCATAATGTTCTAAATATAGAGAGTTTTCGAAGAAAAGACAAAAAGGGGAATGTTATGTTTTTTAAGAAATTACAGCGCCCCTGTTATCTTCATGTTTTTTAATCGGTGTACTTTTAATTACCACCATCGTCACATTATCATGCTGTTCGGCCAGACCTCGAAATTTATTAACTCTTGTCAGGATTGCCTTCTGAATTTCCTCTGCCGGAAGATGTCTTCTCGTTTTCAAAATATTTACAACAGCACCTTCGCCCAGCTGTTATTTCTTTTCATTCATTGCCTCTGTAATACCGTCAGTATAAAAAAGAATAAGTTCATCTTGATCATTCAGGAAACACTGAGTTTGTGGAAAGTTACTTACCCTGTTTACTTTTTTAATTTCGCACAATCCCAAAAATCGGATAACCGATACTGAAATAGGCTGTAAGCGGTCCATACTTTACTGAACGATCTACGAAATTAAAACTGCGGCCGAGCGAAAATTCTGCGGGGCCAATAGGCGTATCCAATCCGATTGTTACGCCGACACCATGCTTAAAATCCTTCAACCGCATTTCCATCGTTTTTGCCCAAATCGAACCGAAGTCGTATCGTGCCTTGAAATAGGTATCAAAAAAGAGTGAGAATGGAAGTTTGTATTGATACTCCAAACTTGCCGTCAATAACTGCCGTCCGCGTGCATTATCTTCCCGGAAACCAAAAAAATCCTGCTGGCCTCCGAGCGAAAATTGTTCACTGATCGGCAGGGTCTCATCCGCCACACCGATTATAAATCGAGGATGAATCACATGTCCTTTATGAAACGTATTATATGTTTCATATGAAAAATACATTTTTGTGAATCCCGGCGCATCAACAAGTTTCATTAATGCAGATTCATAAAAGAAATTAATGGCAATTCCATCGGTCGGATACGGAAATTTATCCTGTGTATCAATGCTTGTACCAAATCGGATAGAAGAGATGTTGTATTCCTGATTAGTGATTTTGTTATCGTAAATATTATCGATATTAATTTTTTCCAATCGTCCTTTTATAGTGGCGCTGCCGAGTCTTTCTAGCTGAGCGCCGAAGCTTATTATGCCGCCAACGCGGCGTTCCTCATACTCTCCTGTTCGAATGCGTTCAAACCTGCGCGAATTGTTAGTGGGTCCGTCTTCATAAAAATTAATATCACGAACGATCGAATACCCCTTCAGGTTGAACGTCAGGTATGTATTGAAAACTCGCGTCATTTTTAACTCGGCAACGTAACTTTGATTTCTTGTCCCTCCTCCGATCAACAGGCCGATTTCAGCGCCGGCGCCGAATAAATTTTCATTACGCAGTTCAACGGAAGGCTGAATATTGCGTTCGTTGTCAATCCTGAGGCCGAAGCGAATCAATTCCGTATTACGCTCACGCGCATGAATCGTGGTAATATTATATTGGCTGCTGTCGCCCTCATGATGCACGGAAAGATGCATCTGTTCAAAAAGGCCGGTTCCATATAGATTGGTAATTCCCTGTGATACATTTGAAAGCGTCAGGATATCGTTCTCATGCCATGGCAGCTCGCGCCTGATAACCCAGTCGCGAGTCTTCCTGGTGCCTTTGATATCCGTACGGTAAGCAACACCTTCATCTAAAATGATCCCGATTTTATTTGCCGTCGTATCGAATTTCACGTTTCTAACACGGGCAAATGGGTAACCGGATATCCGGTAAATCGCAAGCAAATGTTCGAAAGCAAGAACAGTTTTTTTAGTGTTCATATACTGCCCGTATAGCGGCCGGAACGCCGTAAGCAGTGTATCGTTAGAGAAAACAGTATTTCCCAAAATGTCTACACTTTGCAGAACCGGATTGGGTGTAAGAACAATTTTTATATTTGCTGAATCTTTCTGTTGTTCAACGATTTCCTCCACGTCAGTATAGCTGCCTTCTTCATATAAATTGTGTGCAAGAATTTGCAGATCTGCTTTGGTTACCCAGCCTTGTTTCTCAAATATCTTTAGGCTGTCCCGGTAATCAGACAGCAGTTCGCCTGTCCACGAAAACCGCGGTTTTTCGTATCGTATTACGCTGTCTGCTTGATATTTTTTGAGTGCAGCTTCCTTAATGAATTGCTTAAACAAGGGAATTGATTCTTCAGCTGCAATTTCACCGGCAGTAATTAACGAATCAAGACCTGTGAAGTCGGATGATAAATGATCGCCGATTTTCGGCGTAATGACAATATCAGCTTTTGCGCGCGCCAGCTTAATTGTCTCCTGCATCATGATTGTTGTAATTTGGTCTGCAATTTTCCAAGGTGCGTTCAATTCACTCTTCGGTCTAAGCGGGCTTACCATATCAACCGCAATGACAATATCCGCATTATGCGCAATCGCTACATCGACAGGAAGATTATCTACCAAGCCGCCGTCAAGAAGCTGCATGGAATCCCGCGGAACACTGCTGAACAACAACGGTACAGATAAACTCGCGCGGAGCGCCACCGTCATATCGCCTTCATCAAGAACAACGCGTTTTCCGGTCACAAGATCTGTCGCAACAGCCCTGAACGGTATGCGAAGATCGTCAAAACTTGGTATGGGTTTATAAAGAGCTTGAATCGTGAGAATGTTAAGATAGTTTGTAAGCCGCTGCCCCGATGAGAACGCTTCAGGAATCACCGGTGATAATCCTTCAAATCGAAGCACAAGCATGCTTCTATTGCGTGTAGTTTTTTGATCCATAAACATATCCCGCCGCATTGCTTCATCGTTATAACTGAGCAAATCTTCCCAATTCGTTGTATCGATTATTCTTTGAAGCTGGTCGGGTGAGTATCCCATTGCATATAAACCGCCGATTACGCTGCCCATGCTTGTACCTACGATAAGATCGATGGGAATATCATTGCGCTCAAACGCACGCAATACACCGATAGAAGCAATCCCTCGCGCACCACCTCCGCTAAAAACTACAGCAATACGCGGGCGCTTCACCGACCGGCAATGGAATAAATTGGCATTAGAAAGTCCGCCCTGGACAAATTCCGGCCGGATAACCGTGACGCATTTTTGCGGCGGAACAGCATTTTGCGCGCAAATCGGAGCCTGCAATGTCAGTAAAAAAATAAGAATTATGCAAGATATTCGTAAAGACACTGAAATACTTCTCGGATTAATTTATGAAACGGTACCGAAAAATGCGTCTAATTGCAACGTGACTTTTCCGGAAAATTATATGAAGGAAAGAAAATGCGGCATTATTATAGCACCGGACGCCTTGTTATCAGTTTTATCTACGGTTTCGATGCACGAAGGATTCTTGCCGGCAGGCGTATCAATGCAGTCAAAAATTCAAATAATCCATCCACTGTCATGCCGATAATACGAAACGGCAGCATAAGAAGCCATACGATTGGATAAAGCACAAGTGCCAGCAGTGCCAACGGCCAGCAGAAGAATAAAAGAATCAGCCATAGAACAAAGGTCGTCACAGGTAATCTCCATCGTTATTTGATTTATTTACGGAAAAAAGAAGTATAAGTTGCGTTGAATGAAAATTGCATATATAAGACCGGTATTGTAAATATAAATCCGTAAACACGCCCGTTTTCCCTTCACATAGCCCGTTTTAAACCAAGTGCGGTATTAAATATCCTTCTTCTTGATTTCATCGTTTGCTTGAACAGAAAAAAGGCATTATATTTTTCGCAATGAAGTATACGCTTCCAGAAACAATCGAACCATTGTGGCAAAAGTAATCGTTGTAGCAAATCAAAAGGGCGGTGTTGGTAAAACCACAACTGCCATCAATCTTGCAGCTTCACTTGCAGCGGCAGAGAAACGTACATTATTAGTCGATAATGATCCGCAGGCGAACGCTACAAGCGGAGTCGGCTCTACCAGTATCGACGGAAAGACCGTTTACGAAGTGATTGTCGGAGAAGTGGAGGCAGCAGTGGCAATCCAGCCAACGCAAATGCCGTATCTCTCAATTCTTCCTTCTCATATCAATCTTGTAGGTGCAGAAATCGAAATGGTAGAGATGGAAAACCGGGAGCGGCTGCTGACTACGGCAATTCAGCCGATAAACGACCAGTTCGATTTTATTGTTGTCGATTGTCCGCCCTCGCTCGGCTTGCTCACATTGAACGCACTGACTGCAGCAGATTCTGTTCTTATTCCCGTTCAATGCGAATACTTTGCACTGGAAGGACTCGGTCAGCTGTTCAGTACAATCAATATGGTAAAGAAGACATTGAATCCCGGACTCGATATCGAAGGCGTTCTTTTAACCATGTTTGATTCACGGCTCAGGCTTTCCAACCAGATCGTCGATGAAGTTAAAAAGTACTTCGGCGATAAGGTATTCACAACGATAGTTACGCGAAATATCCGGCTGAGTGAAGCGCCGAGCTTTGGGAAACCTATTATTCTATACGATGCAGTATGTATCGGTACGCGTAATTACATGGAATTAGCAAAAGAAGTGTTGAAGAATAATAAATTCTTTGCATTTGAACCGCTCCCCCATCATGAATCTGCAGGCAAGATACTATAATATATGATTGATCAAAAAAAATCTGTCCTCGGGCGCGGACTAAACGCTCTTATTCCGAAAAATGCACGGATGGAAGTAAACATCCGGGATAGTGCTATCGGCCGGGATACCGGTGAAACAGGCATTATCGCCAATATAGATATTGCCAAGATACAGCCGAATCCATTCCAACCGCGCACTGATTTCGACCAGGCATCTCTTACAGAGCTTACACGGTCCATTCAAGAAAAAGGCATTATTCAACCGATTACTGTTCGCCGGATCGAAGGCAGATATCAGCTCATTTCGGGCGAACGCAGATTGCGTGCAGTACAGGCTGCCCGTTTGCGGCATATCCCTGCATATATTATTGCCGTTGCTAACGACGAAGAAATGCTGGAGCTCGCGCTCATAGAAAACATTCAGCGCGAGTATTTGAATCCGATGGAAATAGCTAACGCCTACCGGCGCCTGATAGACGACTGCCATATTAATCAGGAAGACATTGCCAAGCGTGTCGGCAAAGACCGCAGTACAGTAACTAATTTTATACGCCTTTTAAAACTTCCGGGAAAAATTCAGGAGAGTTTGCGTAAAGAAAAAATATCCATGGGACACGCGCGCGCGTTAATTTCAATCCCGAATGAACGGATGCAAATACGGCTGTTTGAAAAAATAGTCGACAATGGATTATCGGTGCGTAAAGTAGAAGATATTGTCCGTGCAGCACAACAGCCGAAAAAGAAATCCGGAACACGCAAAGAGAGCACAGGCAATCAGGCAAGCATCCAGAATTTAGAAGCAAAACTGCGCCAGGCGCTCGGCACAAAAGTAAAAGTCAGAACAAAAGGACAAGGACGCGGCGAAATTATCGTTGAATACTATTCTCTCGATGACTTCGACCGCCTGATGGACTTATTCACAGGAAAATAATATGGCCGGCATTCAAAAAATACTCACACAGAAAGCTCCTGCTCCTATCGGGCCGTACAGCCAGGCAATTCTTGTTGACGGCAAATTTCTTTACACGGCCGGACAAGGGCCTATGGACCCTGCAAGCGGAAAAATCACTGAAGGCGGCATTAAAGAACAAACACGACAGGTGATGAAAAATCTCGAAGCGATCCTTCTTGCCGGCGGAGCTTCAATGGCATCGGTCGTGAAAACAACTGTCTTCTTAAAAGACATGAACGAGTTCGCTACTATGAATGAAGTATATGCGGATTTTCTGGGCGCCGCAGCGCCGGCACGCAGTACCGTTGAAGCAGCACGGTTACCCCGCGATATCAGGGTCGAAATTGAAGCCATTGCTATTATTGAAAAATAACGACCTCTTGCAGACCTTTTGATGAAAAGCCGATTATTGACACGATGGAATATTGCAGGTTTTATTCTTGTCTTTGTATTATCGATAAATAATTTAACCGCACAATCAAAAGTTACTTCCGCGCTCATCAAATCCGATTCGACAGAAACACTTTCCACTTCTCAAGACACGCTGCAATATAAATACGGCAGTATGAGATTATCCGACGAGAGAAGCTCAAAATCCGGCAGCCTTGCAATGTTATTCTCTGCAATTTTACCGGGTTCGGGACAAATCTATGCTCACCGGTATTACACAATCCCGTTGATTTGGGGATTCGGGTACTACTTTCTAAGTAAGTATAAAAACGCCGACGATAGTTACCGGAAATATAAATCCCTGTATTCGCAATCCTTAACAGATTCAACACAGCTCTCTTTACAAACGAGCTACTACGGCCTTCGTGAGGACTGGCATAACTTCAGAGATGAGATGGGGGTTTATCTTGTTCTTACGTACGTACTGAATATCATAGATGCATACGTCGGAGCAACGCTGTACGACTTTGATGTCTCCGACGAACTCGGCGGCAACGCCAATATCCGGTTTCGGATTCCTCTTCGCTAACGTAAAAGATCCGGCAAAGCTTTTTCAATATTTGGATATCGAAATTTAATCCTTCGTTTAATACAACAAGCACTATGCAAAGCTAAAAAATATTAGAGAAAGTTTCAAAATATTCATGCTCTTATCTATTAGTAAGCAGATAAGCATGTGAGCAATTGAGCCGTTAAGCAGTGGAGCCATTGAGCAGATGAGTAAATGAGCCTGTGAGTTGATGAGTAGATGAGTATGCGAGCCAGTGAGTAGGGGCGAATCGAAATCGCCCTAAAAAAAAGTAAAATGTCATTGCGAGTTTCCGCTGACCCGTCCGCCGGTTGTTTGGCGGAAAGCGGAAAACGTGGTCTGCCCGACATGTGATCAGATGGGCCAATGGAAGTCTGGGATTGTCCAAAAAGAATTTTAATTATGGTAGTCGAAGACTTCCGCCATACAGATTGCGGACAAGTTAGTCTTCGTAATGAAGCGAAACCTAATCCGCCTCTAGACGGCTGAGAGGATACAAATATCATTGTTTACGATGCTCCATCTTTTTTAGCGATTTTTGCATAATATCAGACTTTATGTTTCATTTTTATACAAATTCTTGGAAAATTGGGGGAAAAGACTTATAAGTCATAAAACTAAGGCTAGTAAAGAAGTAAAGTATTAATTATTAGCCATTTCTAATAAATAAAGGCTTGACATCGTTTTTTTTTTGATAATGTAGATGCAGTCATTCCTGCCGCCTCAGTACCAAAAGAAACAATCAGGGATGGTGGGGAAAATAATGTTTGGATAAAGTTTTAACTGAGTTGTAAAGAAAGACAACCCTATCCATACATTGTGCGCGCTTTTTTTGTGCCCGTGCGCTTTCGGGTATCTTAAAACAGGTATTAAGAACTACGTCTACAGAA
>CAZYAM010000043.1:0-20747 GCA_964645575.1 uncultured Ignavibacteriaceae bacterium | reverse complement strand
GATCGGCAAGAACCACTGCGCGTTTAGCGTCGGAATTATTTAAATGAAGAAAAAACGACGGCGTGAATTTTCGAAAACAGCGCAGGCGGCTGCCGTCTCTGCCGATAAACCAGAGCGTAACGCCGCGTTCGGCCGGATAAATGTCGAACAACCAGCCGGGAATCGACGATGTTCGATTTACGATTTTCGATTGCAGATTGATTTGTGTCATACTCATAAACTCACTTGCCCGCCGGTTTTTTGGCGGGCCATCTCAATTTCTTAATCTCTTCTTCCAGTCTCTTGATTGTTTTCTGCTGTTCCAAAATAATCGACATTATCATGCTTTCGAACGGAACAGCGCGCATGGCGTAAAAATTTTCCGCCAGATGCAGTTTTGCAACGCGGAATATGCCGTCAAACACTTCCTGATCGTCCTTACGGAGTCCGCGGCGGAACTTTGACCAGCTTGCAAGTTCCTCGTCGATCAGGTTGGTGAAAGTTGGTACGGTCCGTCCCATAATTATAATCTCCTTTTGATGTGCGGCAGGAAGCCGATAATTTTCCCGCTGCCTCTGTTTCGTTGAAACCACGGAGGACAGGCTGTCGCGATTCCAGTAATAACTGCAGTGCTCCGCGTTCGTTGATATTGAGTTTGTATACACGGTCGACGCCTTTTTTCAACGTACCGAATAGCTGATTGCGCTCCTGAGGGGCAACTGTTCTCTCTAAACATACCAGCAGGAGCGAGATTCCTTTAGATTTCATTTCCTGAAACGAACCAAGCAGTCTCTGAAGAATCTGCCGCACCTCGCGCAGTGATGCCTGTTCATCATAAAACGTATCGAGCAGTCCGAAGACCAGCGCGGTGTTTGAATGAATGCCTGCGAGAAACGCCGGCAGTTTGTGTGCAATTGCCTGTTCCATTTGATAACAGGTAAAACCGCGTGAAATGAAAATCCGGCTGAGAAATTTATTCGGATCTATTTTCCGCGTGCGTGCGAAACGCGAAAGAGCATGCACGTCGAAACGGTTGCAGCCGTCTACCACGGCTATAGGCTTGCCGCCGGCCATCGCCTGCGCAGCCATTTGAAGCGACAGCTGGAAAATAGCACGCTCGCCGTAAAGCAGAAAAACCTTGCCCGGTTTTTCGGCAAATGCACGTATAATGCCGCTGGAATGGAGGGGAACCGCATGATCATTGATATTTCCCGCCGGCTGTGGAGAAGGGTATCTGCGATGGTTCGGGACCGGTAAAGGTTTTGTTTTGCTCATGGGTTCTTTTATTATTTTCCTCCCTTAAAAACAATACGACATTTTTGTCGTCTTGTCAAGCGGTAAAATCACAGCATTTTGACTTATACAAATAACTATAGAAATCCCTTGACAATACGATGCAAAAACCGTTATTTTGCATATGACAATTATGTCATATTATTAAATATCTACATGTGGTGATTATATCCAGTGTCAATAATAATAAGTAATAAGATTGAACGACAGAAATATATTGAATTTTTTGGTATTCATTGTTGATTACATTCTACGCTCGGTTATCTGCCGCCTATGCAGTTTGAATATTACAATTTACTATGACTTAACTTACTGTTCGTTTTATCAGGGCAAGAACAAACACTCCAAGGAATACATAATTTTAGCGTAGGTTTTAGATTATGATTCTGGATCTTGTAGTCAAAAAAAATTAAGGAAGAAAATTTATGAAGATTAAGTTAGATGTAAAAAAGTTAATATTAATTGTTTTTTGCTCATTAGGGTTTTTGTTCTTTCCCTTTGAAGCACTATCACAGGAAATGAATCCTTTGCCCTTAGCAGCAAGCTGGGAGAATGGCGGCAATAATAGACTAACAGGTTATGCTCCTGAGTGGCAGATGGATATGATTGAAAAGGGACATAATATACTATTGACTTTGGGATATGATTATGTTACTGCTGATTGGTTTGTCAATGCGTACCTGGATGAATATTTTAAAAATCCGATCGAAAAAGCATCCATATACGGTATTCCTTTAACAATTAAAACCACTCAACCCGAAGCTACGCTTTATATAGACCCGTGGCGAAGCCTACCTCCAGAAGATAATCCTAATGTTGTCGATAGTAACGGAACAATCCAGGGAAAAGTTTCTCCTTGCGGACCGATTGAACACTGGAGAACAGTGGGGGAAGGTTGGGTAAATCCTCCGCTCCTGACTAACGTAGGATTTACCAACATAAGAAACTGGTGGAGCAATCCTCTACTATCCCGATTTCAGGATTGGTATCCGGATCCTCCCTTTGTAATCTGGCTTTCGAACAATGAAGCAGGTAAGGTAAGATACGGAGATGTAGATGATGATTACAGGTTTCAAGAAGCATACAGTAGTGATCCTAATTATGATACCTGGCAGTTTAGGAATGAGATAATAGGCGGAAACACTGAACTCACAAATTTAGGAGAAGGGGGATATGAAACAGGTCACGGTTACATTCCAAGGTATAATGCTATGTTTAATGGAATGAAATCTCAATTAAATGCATGGTCAAATAAAGTAAAATTTGTTGGTTATGGGGGTAATCTTGAATGCTTTGGCAGATGGGGTGACTGGATTACCTATATACCCGCTTCTATTCCTGGAAGATTTTCCACGGTGCCTCATATTTGGGATGGAGCTTCCCCTTCTTATTATGTCAATAACTGGCAGGGAAATCGGGACTATCTAGGACGTTCACCTCAGGTGGAAGCAATGAATCTCCTATTCCAGAGAGATTATTACAAAACTATTGATCCTGATTTTTGGTGGGAAGTATCAACATGGTTTGATCCTGAATTCGTAGCGGGTTGGGAAGCCCAAGGACAGGAATTTCCTCCTGAAAGATATGGAAGTTACATAAAATGGGGAATGTGGTTGACAAGACCTAGGGCTGTGCGTGATTTCAAATATTCCACTCAAACAAGAGAAGAAACATGGGAGGAATACGAAACTGTTGTAGATGCTGCTGATGAAATACATGTAAATTCTACATTGAGAAAATTCTGGGAATACAGTACACCTGTTTTAATAACGGATGTTCCACATCCTTGGAAATATAATGATGAGTTCTGGCCAGAATTATTCTACAATGGTAATGAAAGAATGAGATGGTACCAGTTGAAAAATAACATAACTTATACTCCTGCCATTAGTGATGATTACAGCATAGTTAATACAAAAGTTTTCGACGTTTGGATAATGGCCAATGTTATAGGGACATCTCCTGAGAGAGAGTGGTTAGTATTTGCATATACCCCCCTGCAAGCGGAAATGGAGATTACAGCCGAATTACCCGAATATGGAGATATTACCGTCACGGCAAAACGCGGGGGCACCTATTATCTGGTCAGAGAATCCGGCACCAACGAATACATAGAAACAGACACAAGTGTAAGGGCAGCAGAACTTGACGATATTGAACTCGCAGTGGGAGAAGTGCATAAATTCAACGGTATTACTTCCTCCGCTTATAAGTGCGATATAATAGATTATTCATGGGACTTTGGAGACGGGACAGAGGGAAAAGGAATTGTTATTAATCACTCCTACTCACAACCTGGTATCTATGAAGTTAAACTAACGGTAACCTCAGATATTGGTGGAACCGACTCAAGCACTATGAAGGTCACTACAAGTCAAGCCTCTTTTTCGGGCACTTCGGAGTGTACGACGTTCCAGTTGCTTCAAAATTATCCCAACCCGTTCAACCCGAGCACAAAGATAAAGTTTAGCCTGCCTACTAGTAAGGCGGGGACATCAGCCATAGCGTTTGTGTCGCTGAAGGTATATGATCTGTTGGGAAGGGAAGTGGTAACTCTAATAAATGAGAAAATGAAATCTGGAAACTACGAGAGGGTCTTTGATGCGAACGGTCTCGCCTGCGGAGTGTACTTCTATAGTCTTCGGTTATACCCAGCAAAGAGTGAACAGATAGGAACATTTATCGAAACGAAAAAAATGATTGTGATAAAATAGTATTGGTTACGGAGAAACAACGCAGACGATTCAACGAACAATTTAAACGTGATGCTCTTCGATTAATACAAGAGAGTAATCGAAAAAATAATGATATAGTAAAAGAATTTGGAATATGACCAGCGCTGGGAATGATTATGAGTTTTTTAGACATGAGGAGGACTAGTGTTTAGTTTTTTAAATATTAATGAGTAACTATATGAAATCAACAATTGCACAACGCATCCGTGAAGCACGGTTATCGAAACAGCTTGACCAATCTGATCTTGCCGCTAAGATAGATATTGCTACGCGCACTGTTCAGAGATGGGAAAAAGGCGAACAGGTACCCGACAGCAATTATCTTATGCGCATTGCCAAAGCAACCGGAGTCGCAGCTCACTGGCTGTTGAGCGGCGAAGGGGAAATGTTCCCAACAGACCAGAACAGGATAAATATTCTTCCGTTGCCGACAAACCGTTATAAAAAAGTGGATCTTGTTTCACTTCCGCTGCTTGCATCTGTTCCGGCCGGCGCATTGAGCCAGCGGTTTCATTCCGATCAGGCGGAACGTTTCATTACTGTAGATGATGTGCGCGACCCGAATGCATTCGCACTCGAAGTAAAGGGAAACAGTATGTCGCCCCGCATCGAGAACGGCGATATAATCGTGGTAACGCCAAAATTGGAAGTAAAGAGCGGCGATATCTGCGTAGTGCGCGTGGACGAGGAAGATACAGTAAAGCGCATCAAGATCGATGAGCAATTCGTGCATCTCATTCCGCTTAATCCGGAATACGAACCGATGGTCGTGCGCAAAAAAGATGTAACTTTCATGTGGCGGGTAGTGAAGGTGATTAAAAGCGTGTAAGAAGATTTTAAGATTGAAGATTTTAGAGACAATTAAAAATAATGGCTAATACATATACACAAATTTATATTCATATCGTGTTTGCAGTAAAATATAGACATGCATTGATTGCATCTTCATGGAAAGAACGCCTTCACAAGTATATTACAGGTATTATTCAGAATCAAGGAAACAAACTCATTGCCATTAATACCATGCTTGATCATGCACATATTTTTATCGGTATGAAACCCGACGTGCCTCTCTCCAGTCTAGTAAGAGACATTAAAAGAGATTCCACCAATTTCGTGAATAATGAAATCAAGTTGAGAGGCAAGTTCGGCTGGCAAGAAGGTTTTGGAGCATTTTCGTATTCTCACTCACAGATTGATTCTGTTGCCAAATATGTTTTCAATCAAGAAAAACATCATCGCCTAAAAACATTCCGCGAGGAATATGAGACAATGCTAAAGGATTTTTCTGTTGAATACAAAGATCGATATATTTTCGAATGGATCGAAACCTGAATGAGTTAAACTCCGATGGAGCTCGTTTTAGCTTATCAGTATAGTTACAAACATGCAACTCCTAACGGAGTTGTCGTAAAAAGAGAAATTCTAGAATATTAGCTAAGAACCAACAAAATTAACGCCGTAGGCGTTAAACGTTTGTAATACAGGCATAAAAAAGCGAAATCCAACTCCGTAGGAGTTGAACAAACAATATCTATATTCTTTTTGTATATGTTAGTACAGTATAATTTAAGATATTTATACGAATGGATCGAACCATAGGTCAGTTGAACTCCGATGGAGTTCATTCATAGCTTGAATGTTGGTATTATAAACGTGCAACTCCTAACGGAGTTGTCGTAAAAAACATACTCAAGTTGTTAACTATAGAATCAATATAATTAACGCCGTAGGCGTTAAACGTTTGCAATACAGGTATAAAAAAGCGAAATCCAACTCCGTAGGAGTTGAACAAACAATATCTATATTCTTTTTGTATATGTTAGTACAGTATAATTTAAGATATTTATACGAATGGATCGAACCATAGGTCAGTTGAACTCCGATGGAGTTCATTCATAGCTTGAATGTTGGTATTATAAACGTGCAACTCCTAACGGAGTTGTCGTAAAAAACATACTCAAGTTGTTAACTATAGAATCAATATAATTAACCACTTCCTGTCATTGCGAGCGTTTCCCAGCGAAGCAATCTCAATAATTAACGCCGTAGGCGTTAAACGTTTGTAATACAGGTATAAAAAAGCAAAATCCAACTCCGTAGGAGTTGAACAAACAACCATGAAATCTTTGAATAAATATAATCTTATCGCTCCCTGCGGAATGAACTGCGGTATTTGCATGGCTTATTTGAGAGAACGGAATAAATGTCCCGGCTGCAGGGCAACAGATACCAATAAAGCCATTACCGTTATTAGATGTAAAATCCTAAACTGTAAAGTTATTCAAAAGGGCAAAGCAAAGTTTTGTTTTGAATGCGCAGATTTCCCCTGCGACAGATTGAAACATTTGGACAAAAGATACCGGACTAAATACTCTATGAGCATGATTGAAAATCTCGTAAATATCAGGGATTATGGAATCAGGAAATTTGTCAAGAACGAAGATGTAAGATGGACCTGCTCCCGATGCGGGGGCACGATTTGTGTTCATGACGGATTTTGTATTGAATGCGGGAAAAAGAATAACCAGGATTGTGGACGTTAAATGAGTTTAAACTTTTGAAAGGCAAGTATTGTGAGTCATAATACCATTACGAAAGATGCATTTAAAATTATTGGAATAGAAATTCGGACATCCAATCAAACGGCGCTGATTGATCTTTCCAAATTATGGGGAAAATTCTTTGCTGAGAATATTAAAGACCGGATTCCAAATAAAGTTGGTTCCGATTATTTGGCTGTTTATACTGACTATGAAGGAAATCATACAAAACCTTATTCCTGTATTTTATGCTGTGAAGTAAATTCATTGGACACGATCCCTGCGGGAATGGTCGGCAAGACAATACTTTTCGCGAAATATGAAGTATTTACAGCCGCGGGTAAAATGCCGGATAAGATTTTTGAAACCTGGCAATATATTTGGAATTCCGACATAGAAACAAGAAGAACCTATATTGCCGATTTTGAAAATTACGGCGATAAATATGGCAATCCTGAAAATTCAGAGATGGAAATTTATATTGGAATTAAATAATGAAACAGAATAATTCCTTTGTCCAATTTGTTGTCGATCAATTGCAGGATGCCGGCAGCATTTCCTGCAAAAGCATGTTTGGGGGATATACTCTTTATTGCGACGGGAAAATAGTGGCGCTCATATGCAACAATCAGCTTTTTGTAAAACCGACGGAAAATGGCAGACATGTTATCGGCACTGTGAAAGAAGCACTACCGTATCCCGGAGCAAAACCGTGTTTTCTGGTTCAGGATAAGATCGATGATAAAGAATGGATCTGTGAATTGATATGTAAAACCGCCGGGGAATTGCTTGTCCCCAAGACGAAAAACGAAGAAAAACAAATCAAAATATAAGAGCAAATGATTCGTTATAAAATATATGACTGTATCTCTGTCTGCGGCAGATTATGGTGGTGCAGTGAAGGTGATTAAGAGTGAGTAGTATAAAAGTCAATAAACTACGGAATTTTATGGTACTATAAGAACAAATTTAACAATTATTGAGGGGAAAACATGGATAATTTACAACACAACTTTGGAGGAAATTGGACGGAAGAAAAATTAAAGAGAGTAAAAAAGTATCTTGTTGCTTACGCTACAATAATGAATAAGCAATCTTTTCGGTTTGCATATATTGATGCTTTTGCTGGTACCGGGTATAGAACAATTGAGCAAAATGAGACCGATGATTTTTTGTTCCCAGAATTTGGAGAGTGTGAAACAAAGCAATTTCTTGACGGATCGGCACGTATAGCAATCCAAATTAAACCTCGTTTTACAAAGTATTTATTCATAGAACGAGATTCTGAAAAAATAAAGGCTCTTGAGAATCTTCGGGAGGAATTCCCAACACTAGGAAAAGATATTGGAATTGTGAACCAAGATGCAAATGCATATTTACAGGAATTATGTCTAAATTACTCTTGGAAGAATAATCGAGCTGTTTTATTCCTTGATCCATACGGTATGCAGGTCACATGGAATACAATCGAAGCAATTGCGAAAACAAAAGCGATTGATTTATGGTTGCTTTTTCCACTTGGGGTAGCGGTAAATCGGTTATTAAAAAAGGATGGAAAAATAAACATAAGTTTTAGAAAACGATTGGATCAAATGTTTGGAACAACAGAATGGTTTAAACATTTTTATTCTATAAAAACACGACCAAGTCTATTTGGTGAAGAAAAAGGATTAGAAAAAATCTGTAACTTCGATACAATTGGTAAGTATTTTGTTTCACGATTGAAGAAAATTTTTCCAAAGGTTGCAGAAAAACCTCTAGCATTACGCAATAGTCGAAATAATCCTCTATATTTATTATGTTTTGCATCGGCAAATTCAACAGCAGTAAAAATAGCACAACAGATATTAGGTACTTGAATGGCACAACAATCATCAATAGAATGGACCGAATCCACCTGGAATCCCGTAACCGGCTGTACTAAAATTAGTCCGGGTTGTAAGAACTGCTATGCAGAGCGTATGGCTAAACGATTGCAGGCAATGGGATCTCCACGGTATCGGAATGGATTTAAAGTAACTCTGCAGGAAGATATTGTTGAATTACCGCTCGAATGGAAACAGCCGCGTGTCATTTTTGTCAATTCCATGAGCGATTTATTTCACAAAGATGTTCCCTGTGATTTCATCGTAAAAATTTTTGATACTATGAAGCGTGCACATTGGCATACTTTTCAGATATTAACAAAAAGATCAGAACGATTAGCGCAAATTGCTCCGTATCTTCCCTGGCCGGAAAATATCTGGATGGGTGTGAGTGTTGAATCTCAAAAATATACCAATAGAATCTCTGATCTTGTTAAAGTTCCTGCTGCAGTAAGATTTCTTTCACTTGAACCGTTGATCGGTCCAGTTTCTAAATTGCCTTTACGCGGAATAGATTGGGTAATTGTGGGCGGCGAATCGGGTCCAGGTGCGCGTCCTATGGATCGTGATTGGGTAACACAGATTAAACGGCGCTGCCGCGAGATGAATGTGCCGTTCTTTTTCAAACAATGGGGCGGTTTTCATAAAAAGGCAGCAGGGCGTGAACTTTACGGAAAAACCTTCGATGAGATGCCGATACCGCAAATAAGGCAAAAAAGCTTACCACTTCCAATCGAATTCGATTCAATCTATAGGTAATAAAAAATCTTTTGTAGGGATGTTCTTCGCTATAAAAACTGCGGACAAGAATTGAACTTCCCTACATGTTGTTAAAACTCTATTTCGTTAAAATATTAATAAGCTCAACATCAGGTGAGAGGGAGACAAAATTCTTAAAATCGAAAGTATAAATTCCGAAATCTCCTTTATATTCCCAGTTACAATATGCAACATCATTCTCTCTGAAAGCTGAAACGATATCCCTATAGTAGTTTAATCTGTCAGCTCGGCCAACATGAGGTAGACAGCCAAACTCGCCGCAGTAAAGTTGAAGGTTCAATTCTTTCGCCTTTTTAATAGCAGGTAATAATCCATCGGCAAGTTTTTGCTTATTATAGATTTCTCTTGATTGTTCCATTGCTTTAATAAAAGCTGAGTCGTTTTTATCTACATATTTTTCATATTCAGCATCAGTTACAATCTGTCCGGGATAATGTACCGGCCCTTTGTACATTTTTGAGGGAACCCAAGCTGCCAGATGATGCGTAAAATGGATCGGCGAATAAGTATGAGTGCTAAGAATAATATTTTTGTCATTTGCAGGCACTCTTAAGTAAGGAAAGGATTGAGGGATTTGCCACCTATTCGATCCGATTACTATAACTCTATCGGGCTCAAGTGCACGAATAGTTTTAACTGCTTTTTCAATCAGTTTATTCCAGTCATCCGGATTTTCTGCAACAGGCTCGTTCATCAATTCATAGGCGACCATATTCACGGGATATTTATTCAGCCGATTTGAAATTCCAATCCAGAGTTTTAAGAAAGTATTTTGTGCGTTCGTATCTGCCCATAATGTATTGGCACCTCCCTCATTTGCAGCATTGAAATAGTGTGATCGGATGATATGCAGATCGACGATTGCTCTTAATTTATATTTTACACTCCAATCGAGGCATTGTGTGAGATAGTTGAATGACTCTTCTATCGGTTTGCCGTTATCATCCCAAAGTTCCTTTTCGTCAATTGGTACGCGTACATGGTCATATCCAATACTATCAATAAATTTGATATCTCTTTCGGTTATGAATGTCGCTTTAGGCGACCATCCGAAGTTTTGGGATAGCCAATGACTAAGGTTTACTCCTTTTGTAATTTTAAATCCGGCGGGATTTTGAACACTGTTCTGACTTACTCCATATGTTGTCATAAAAAATACTGATAAGATAAAGAATACCTTGTTTTTAGCAAAATACGATAATTTCATTTTTATTCTTTCTTATTGGTGAATTCTCAAGTTTTGATTTTCTTTCTCCAAATACCTGCAAGCATGCTGCCGATGAGCGAGTGAAAAAGGCTTGAGATCGCCGAAGGAATGGCAACCAGCGGACTGCTGAAGTTTTGCCGCGCAAGCACAACACCCAATCCTGAATTCTGCATTCCTACTTCGATGGATATTGTTTTTGCAACAATATCTTTTCCCCCGAACAACCGCGAAATCAAATATCCGGAAAGAAATCCAGAGGTATGGAGAGAAAAAACAGCGGCAAATAAAGTTAATCCGCTTGCTGTTATCGGCTCTTTGCCTGCACCGATAATCGATGCTACTATGAGAGTAATCATGAGCACTGCTATAATGGGCATAACAGGAATAATCCTTTTCGTTAATCCGGGAATCCATCGGTGCAGCGCTAATCCAAGTGATATTGGAATGATAATTACCTGAACGGTACTCCAGAGGAGGCCGAGAGTATCTACATATAATCTATTGCCTACGAGAAGCGATGTTAAAGATGGTGTCATAATAACCGCAAGCATCGTTGAGACGGTTGTCATTGAAACAGAGAGAGCTACATCAAGATTGGCAATGTAGCAAATAACATTTGACGCTGTTCCTCCCGGACAGCATGCAACAAGGCATAAACCAACCGCATATTCTTTCGGCAATTGAAAAACATAACCGAGTGTATATCCGAAGATAGGCATAACAGTATATTGCAATGCGACGCCGATCAGTACTTTTCCCGGAATTTTCCCGATACGTTTAAAATCATTCCATTCCAGAGTTATTCCCATCCCGAGCATAATGATACCGAGACCGATTGTAATGAAAGGTCCTGAAAACCAGGTGAATATTGGCGGATAGTATAACGCCAGAAGACTTGCGGCCAAAACCCATACGGGAAAAAGTGTTACAATTCGCTGCATGCACAGATACCTTTCAGATAAGAAAGCGGGTCAAAAAGAATATTAAAGTATAAAAAAAATATACCTAGTATGCTATACTTACTTCAGTCTCAAATAGAGACAACTTATTTTCCTTTTAGATAAAATCATAAGAATAAATTTTTTTCGATCAATTTATATGTGGTATCAGGAATTTCTTCCTGACACTCTATATTATCGGTCAGGACGTAAGTCCTGACCGCACTTGATTGAGACACTACTATTTTTTGACATTCCATGAAAATCAAGATACATTACAATTAAATGAAGAATGTACTTTTTGTTTCGTATTTTTGGCCGCCTTCCGGTAAAGCGACACTACACTGGCCGTTAAAGATTATCCAGCATTTACCGGGTTATGGATGGCAGCCTATTGTTCTTACGGCAAGTGAAGACACATTTTCTTCCCATGATGAATCCCTTCTTAAAAAAGTCAATCCCGAGCTGAAGGTTTATAAAGCACGAATATTAGAACCATTCGGCCTTTACCGGCGCTTGTTAGGGAAGAAAAAGAATGAACCACTGTCAGCCTCGGAAACTATTTCGATAACCGAGCGAGGATTAAGACACCGACTCGCTATCTGGATACGGATGAATTTATTTATACCGGATGCGCGCATAGGCTGGTACTGGAATGCCGTTCGCAAAGGGAAGAAAATTCTTCGTTCGGAAAAAATTCAAACAATTGTCTCAATCGGTCCGCCGCATACGACATTGTTAGTCGGGAAGAAACTCAGCAAAAAGTTTAATATTCCTCATATTCCTGTTTTTATCGATCCATGGATCGATATTACATATTACCGTGATTTTAAAAGAAGCAAACCGACGGTCGCACTTGACCGCCATTTCGAACGAGCTGTTCTTACGCAGTCTTCCAACATCGTTTTTGTTACAGAAAGCATGAAAGAAGATTATATACAGCGATATCCGTTTCTCATAGATAAATCACACGTATTGTATTGGGGATATAATGAGGACGCGTTTAGCGGAGATACTTCGGATAGCGAACCTGCGGAAGAAATTCTCTTGCATGCAGGAAATATTTTTGATTATCAAAATCCGAAAGCACTCTGGCCAACTATTCTAAAAGAAATTAATAACGGAAGAAACCTTAAAATTGTTTTTATCGGAACCGTAAGTCCGGGAATTCAGCAGTCTATAATTGAAGCAGGATTAACCGATCGGACTGAATTCAAGGGATTTCTGCCGTATCAAAAAATGATTGAAGAATTAAACACGGCATCATATGTAATGGTGTGTGCAACGGAGAAACGCCACGTACCGGGAAAACTTTTCGAATACCTTCGTTCCGGCAAACCTATACTTGCATTTGGAGATGATAATGAAGAAGTACGGCGAATTCTTGATGAAACAAAAGCGGGAATGATCTTTCCCTACGACTCGAATGCGCAGGAATTTTTTAACAACGTTCATACTTTTCAAACCGATCAGGATATGGTAAGCCGGTTTGATAGAAAAATAATCGCCAGAAAACTTGCTCTAATTCTTAACAATACAGTAGAAAAGTAATCTTTAGTCCTGCCGTACAAGTTACTTTTTTAGGAAAGAATCTAAAGTATAGATATGGTAACCGCCTGTAAGTTTGCGGTATATAAATAGTATCGGCGTTTTCCATGTTGCATGATAATCGGACATTCCATGCGGATCGAATGGAATAGAAAGATTATCGAATCGATTGCCGAGATCTTTAAGAATTTGTATGTATGGACGATAAAGAAGATTAAGAACGGAAGCAGATAATTCTCGTCTGCCTAACTCAATAAGGCCGTTGCGAAATAAACGTACATAATGGAAATGGTAGAAAACAGCAGGAAATTCTTTCCCTGTTCTGTACTCTTTTACATAAATTTTTCCATCGCGTAAGAATACGTTATATTGCTGTATATTCCATGCGGCAAGTCCGCCGCCTGGATGCTGTGGAACATGAACTCCTTCGAATCTTGTTGTCCAGTCTTCTAAATAAAGCTGGTCGCCGAATTTTCCATCTTCCAATCGGGCATAGCACCACTCCAGGCATCGTTCCCGCCACCAGCAAAGTGCCTTTAAACCGTGGGCATCGTTCTTGAAGGAAATAAACTGTACACAATATGTTCCAGTTTTTTTTGCTTTATCGTATTTTGGTGTATATCGATGTTCGGTGATAAGGATTGAAGAGTCGCCCATTTCTTCGAAAAGGACAGAAGGCGAGCTGAAGAAAAACAAATCGGCATCAAGATAGGTGCATTGATCGACCTTGAATCGTTGAAGTACATATAGAATCGCCGAGGAAGTGCAAGTCCAGCAGTATTCGGCAATGGAACGTTCTGGCTTGACCCGCAGCAGTTCATCGTCTTCAAATTCCGCGAGAGAAATAACCGTCATATTCGGGTATTTCAAAGTTTGTAATGCCTTTAAACATGCATTGTCGAATGCAAAGATATACAAATGAAAATCATTACAAACGCGGGCAAGCGACTCATACATTGCAATGCCGCGGGAAAAGTAATGCGAATCGAATAATGTGCAAAAATTATGCATTTCTCGGTTTTTCAGCTAAAATAATATTATCAAGATACAGATCGTTGCTCTTTGGAGTAATTATTGATAAAAAATAGCCCAGTATGTTAAAGGGTGCAATTAAAAAGAGATAGAAAAAATGGTTAAGCAGAATATATCGCGTTTCAATTTTTTTATATATAAATCCGTTTATCAACTGAAAGATAATGCCGATATCATTGCCGCTTTTTTTCTGTTCGATAATTTTGAAACCGTTTTTATTTAGGAGCCAGGCAAGTCCGAACGACGAGTATCGCGCATAATCCTGCGGCTGCTCGTGTTCATCCCAGACGAAAGGAACCGTTATAAGAAGACGGCCACCCGGCTTGAGAACGCGGCTGACTTCCTGAAGAAATCGATCCGGATTAAAGACATGCTCAAATACCTGATTGATCATAACCGAATCAAAAGATTTATTTCGAAAAGGGAATCGTTTCCCTTTATAATAGATATCGGCTTTGTTTATCTTGCGTGCTGCTTGGGTATCAATTTCAAGTCCGATATACTTTGTGCTGGCAACCAGATGCTCATACGGCCGCTGGCCGCATCCCACATCGAGTGTTTTCCCTGTAATATACTGTCCGAATTCAACGATACCGTGGTATAATCCGCGCCTTGAGAAGTAGAATGGATTTGTAAATAGGGCAAGAAATCCCGGCTGGAATTGTTCTTTCTTTACGCGTCTGGCAATTCTCTTCAGCATATTATCCCTTCGATTAAAGCCTTTCGGTGAATAACGAGAATTGTTATTGATCTTCTTTTTCAAGGAGTATTATAGGAATATGCATAAACAAATCAGGGAATTTGTACATAAAGAACCTTTTGAGAGAATTTTCCGGATCGACACAATGAATTTCCTTTATCTTCAATCCGCCGATATCGGATACCAGATTTATAAAATCTTTTAAAGATAATTGATGAATATATCCGGTATTGTACCATTTATAATCGAAAAGCATATGTGTCGGCATTTTTCCGCGTAACATTAATTGAATTCGATTACGGTAAAATGCAAAATTAGGTAAAGAAACAATCTGAAATCGGTCGATACGCTTCATTTCGTTCAGCAGAATTTCAGGATACATTATCATTTGAATCGTGACATTACAGATTGCATAATCGAAGCTGTTGTCTTTCAAAGGAAGATGTTCGTCGATGCGGCCCTGAATGACGTCAAGTTTCTTTTTTCGGCATACTTTTACTCCGCTTGGAGTAAGCTCTATGCCTTTGACTGAAGCGTTTCGTTCTTTTTTTAGATACGAGAGCAATGTCCCATTGCCGCAACCAAGATCAATGACTTTTGAACCGGGTGGTATGAATCTCAATATTACAGGAAATTCCTGCCGATAATCATCAGGGTAATGCATGAAATTATACTGCCGGTTGTCATTTTTAGATGGATCGTCAATACCCATATTTTTTTCTAGTGAGGTCAGAATTTGTTTGCGATTTCTATTACCTGCTCGATATCCTGCTGCATATGGAAAAAAGAAATGGGAAGGCTCAAAGTTGTTTTATGAATTTCTTCCGAGATAGGGAAATGGCCGCCTTTAATCATTCCCTGCATTGCTTTTTGACGGTGCGGCGCAACGGGATAATGGATGTCGGTTTTGACTCCATGGCCGTATAAATATTCTTTCAAATCATCGCGTTTTTCATGGCGGATGTTGTAAATATGATACACATCATAAAAATCAGGTTGAATCGAAGGCTTGATAAAATCTTCTTTCAATCCGTCATGATATAATTGTGCAAGCCGGCGTTTATGTTCATTGATTTTGTCGAGATATTTCAATTTTATCGAAAGAAAGCCTGCCTGTATTTCATCGAGCCGTGAATTAAAGCCGGCCACATCATTATAATATTTTTTTGCAGATCCGTAATTGCGGAGTTTTCTAAGAATGCCTTCTCTTTCCTGCGTTTGAACAAGAATCGCACCGCCGTCTCCAAGGCAGCCCAGGTTTTTTGTCGGATAAAAACTGAACGCACCATACTCGCCGAATACTCCGACTTTTTTCCCTTTATACTTTGCGCCATGAGCCTGTGCGCAGTCTTCAATAATTTGCAGATTGTGTTTTTTTGCTACGGAAAGAATGGGATCCATATCGCAGGATTTTCCGTATAGATGAACCGGTAAAATTACGCGCGTACGTTCAGAAATATGAGCTTCCAGTTTCGATGGATCTATATTATATGTCCGGATATCCGGTTCAACAAGTACTGGCGTCAGCCTGCATTGAAGAATAGAAAGAATGGTTGCAATATATGTGTTTGACGGAACAAGAACTTCATCACCGGGCTGGAAATTACAGGCGACGAGCGAGAGCGTTAATGCATCCAGGCCGGACGCAACGCCTATACAATATTTAGAACTGCAATATTCTGCAAAAGAATGCTCAAACTTTTCCACTTTTGACCCCAGAATGAACCATCCGCGCTGCAACGTATCTTTAAAATCCTGTTCATACTCTTCAAAGAATTTTTGGTTTGCTTTTGCCAGATTTTCGTACTCTATCATTCGGGATACTCCTCGAAAATGTAATCATTGTAATCGAAATATTCCGATGCGAGAACCATTAGAATGGCGTCCGGCGAGAAATTGCACATTTTATGCCAATCGGCCGGGTCTAAAATTAAACATTTATCCGGTGTGTCCAGGACAAATTCTTCTTTATTCTTGCCGTCGTTATTCCAGATTGTGCATTTTCCTTTAATACATATTGCGGCCTGTATTGTTTTTTTATGCCTGTGTTTTCCGCGGATGGAACTGTCGACCCCGTAAATATAGAATATTCTTTTTATTGTAAAGGGAATAACCTTTTCAATGACGGTCAGGTTTCCGCGTTGATCACAAAATGTTTTAAGATTGATTAATTTTGCCATGATATCTCGTTAATTAATAATAAACGTACAATTATTATTTTAAATTATTCAGTATTATTTCATTCAGACGTTCAGCCCGATTCTTATAATTATGATCGCGTAAGGTGCGTTTCTGCCCTTTTTTTGCGATGGCAGAACATTCTTCTTTATGATCCAATAGCCATTTCACTTTTTCGATGCACTCGTCTGGAGATCTGTAAGTAACGATTTCATTATCCGGCTCAAATAACTCATGGATATTTTTCTTCCAGTCCGTAAGCAGGCATGAACCCGCACCTGTGACCTCAAACATACGAACATTTGCCGCATAATCTCCGGCAACGTCTCCATGAATATTAAAAGTGATTCTTGCATGCGCAAGTGCTTTGAACATTTCGAGTCCGAATAACGGAGGTTTTGCCCTTTTCTTAATATCCTCAAGGTTTTTTAAATTTCTTGGCATTTCATGTAAAGCGTAGGCTTTCTGAATAAGAGGAAGTATCTGCGCAAGTCTCCCAAGTCCAGCTTTTTTCATAAGAACCGCTGTGCTATAGGCAAGCTGCCGGAATAAAAGGTCTTTTTTCCCGATAGAAATGATATTTGCGTACATGTCCATCGGAATCTCGGAATGAATCAAGTGCTGCAGTACTCTTTGACGCGTATCATGAAATTCCGAACCGGGAACGAGAGAGCCGGAAAAAAGAAATTCCACTTCAGGATAATGATTATCCGATTCAATAAGCGGAATGAGAGATGCTTCGAATCCGTGATACATATGATAGACATTAAGTCCCTGCTTTTGAAATTCCTGATAGAACAACGGAGAGCAAACAATCATGTAGTCAAATACTCTGAATTGTGCTATATTTTCTTTGCTGTACGGTGCGCAGCAATATCCGATAACCTGTTTGATGGAAGGAATATTCTCGCGAAGGTGTGTTATCCATTCTCCATTCAGCTTAAAGCTCTCTTGAAAATATACAACATCGGGTTTTAATGTTTTTAACTGTTCAAATAATATTTCTTTTAATGGCCCTGCAAATCCATGTTCGCGGGCCCAGGCATTCTGCAGATGTTCTGCGTTGAATACAATCTCATAGCTCTCTACGCCAAGTGTACGAAGGTGTCGTGCATAGAAATCCGACCATCCGTATGCCTGATCCATCAAATGACGATATTGGTTTTCATAATTTTGTCCGGTTATCTGCGGATGATCAGCATAATATTGCCGTAGAAAATCCCTATAGTAGGAAGTTATTTTTACAAAACGATAACTCATTATTATCCGATTATTTCTTTATAATACTATTATATACAAATATTTTTAATAAGCATTATTATCGATTTGAAAAGAAGCGTTTAATGATTTTATCAAATGTAAGAAAGATATCATCCGATATTCGCAGACTCAAAACCAATGCCCAGAAAATCAATCCAATAATTATTGTTCGAATACCAATGTCGATAATTATACCATGAAAACGAGGAATTACGGACAGAATTCCGTAAGTCATTAATGCACATATAACGGCAACTAATGTTTTCTTTGTAAATGGCTGAATTTTTATTACCAAACCGATAAATATAAACCTTGTAGTATTTAATAAAATAGTTGATAACAATAATGCGAGAGCTGCGCCAACAATTCCATAAACCGGAATTAGGAAAAAATTTAAGCTTATTCCGACAACACTGACGATAGAATAAAACAGAAGGTCTATTTTATAATACCTCGATGTACCGACTATTTCTGCATTAATGCCGGACAGCATATCAAATAATTTTGCCATTGAAATCAGGAGAACCACCCATTTTCCTTCACTATAAATATCCCCGTTAGGAATTAATGAGAATACATTGTCTATATTCAGCCAGATGACAAGAAATATAAATGCACCGATAAGGAATTGGTTGATGGAAGATTTTTTATGAAGTACGTCGAGTGCTTTAATATCGTTATCTTTATTTGCCTGAACAACAAGAGGAATCAGTACTTGCGATAATGAGCGTTTTGGTATTTCAATAATCACTGCAATATAAAGAGCTATGCCATAGATGCCAGTGCTTATTAATCCGGAATAAGCACTTATAACAATGCTGTCGATATTTGCCAAAAGGGAAGCGCCGGCATTTCCAATGAAAATAAATGTGCCGAATTCTGCAATTTCCTTTAGTTCCTTTTTGTGAATATTTCGCAGAGTTCCTGAAAAGGGAACAAGTCCCTTATTCTTTGCATAGAAAAAAATGATAATGGGTGCCAAACAATAGAGAAGGCATGCTAATTTGATAAATCCTGAAAACGAAATCAATGCAGCAAGGAATGCCAGCGATGCAACTGTAAGCAGTGCGCGTGTATAAATTTCTTTAAGGAGTGTCGGTACAATAGGGTACTTTTGAACGACGACAAATGCTTCGAGAATACCATATAGAATCAAACTTACAGTAAGAGGAATAAGGTACCATAGATAATCAATGAAAAGAGGCGACTTCTCGGAATATACATCTATGATGTAAGAGTTAAAAGAAGTAAAGACAAAAACAAATAGTATTGTTCCTGTGAGAGCAATTCCGCAAAGAAATTTAAAGAAGACAGAACGACGTTGGATTGAGCCCGCAAAGTATGGAAAATATCTTGTGGCAACCTGTGATCCTCCGAACGAAGACAATGTAGCGAACAAGGTAGAAACTGCGAGCATTAATCTGATGAGCCCGATTTCTTCCGGTAGAAAAACATATGGAAATATCCATAGCATGTTAACATATCCGATAAAAAAACCAAGATATGATAACATAGCTGTGTAACCGGATCGACGAATAACAGTTCCCATAGTGTATGATTTATTGTCCTCTGATCAGCGACAATAATGCTTTTCCCGTTCCTCTATTCTTATTATATTAGGTAAATCAATTTAATGAATTGTGAAAGTTACAAAAGTTTCATGAACAATGTTCGACTAAAAATCCTATTTTTTGCAAGCTGGTATCCGAATAAGTATAATAATGTCCTTGGGATTTTCATCAGAAACAAAGTGCAGGCCGTTTCGGCACTTTGTGATACAGCCGTTATTCATGTCATGAAAGATCCTCGTATGAAGAACGCTTTTAATATAGACTCTAAATACGAAGAAAATGTTCTTACTGTCCGGGTTTATTTTCGAGCTTCACGCAATCTCCTTGTTGATGCCCTTCTATATAACATACGATTCCTGCAGGCATATTATATGGCCTGGAAAATTATCAAACAGCGCTGGGGTACACCGGACATTATTCATGTAAATGTTGCCGATCGCGCAGGCCTTCCTGCACTTTTTTTAAAATGGCTAAAACGCATTCCATATGTGATTACAGAGCATTCAACACCGGATGTCAGCTTTACAAAGGGAGAAAAATCCCGGCCGTTATTTTCACATAAAGTATTAAAGAAATTTATCTGGCGAAACTGTTCTATCGGTTCTGTTGATTCGTCCATTTCTAAAAAGTTTCTCGAAATGATAGGTATTAACTCGACAATTCTGGTGATTCCTAATGTTGTTAAAATAGATGAAGATCGGTTACAAAACACGTTTCATCCGCCTGTTCAATCTAAAAAAATCGGTTTACATATTTCTAACCTCATCGAACGAAAAAATGTTCATGGTATTATTCAGGCGGTATCTAAATTATCTGCAATTAGAAATGATTTTGAAGTTCATATTCTCGGGACAGGTGATCAGGAGAAAATATTGGCGGACAGGGCTCGAGAACTCGGTATTCTTAACCAATTTCTTTTTTTTCACGGGTACGTATCAGAAGAACAAAAGCTGGAATATATTGCGCAATCCGACTTTCATATTCTCAACAGTGATGAAGAGGGATTTTCTGTAGTTGCCGCAGAATCTCTCTGTTATGGTATCCCTGTTATTACAACAGACTGCGGCGGTCCTGAAGACTTTGTGACCGATAATAATGGAATCATTATAAAACGCAGA
>CAZYAM010000042.1:0-20877 GCA_964645575.1 uncultured Ignavibacteriaceae bacterium | reverse complement strand
AGACTGTGTAAAAAGTCATTGCTGTCACTCTGAGCATAGCCACGAAGTGGCAAGCGAAGAGTCTTCTTTTTGGTATAGATTCTTAACTTCGTTCAGAATGACAAAGTCATTCCTATAGTTATGACACAATCTCCATCCCTTCGGGACTTCGCTTGCAATGACGTTAAGAACAGTAATGGTTTTGTGAGTATGAAGAAGATGCTTTTAATCAAGTAGAATCAGTAATGGAGAAAAATATTCCAAGCCGTATGACGGATCGCCTGAAGTCGGTATTAATGAAAACAATGCTTTCATTCTAAACGGTACAACACTGTTTATTCCTATAAGTCCATATATGTTAAACGGCAGTAATGCTCCTTTATGGAGCAAAGTCGCAAATACACTTCACACCGAAGGTTATTATGCTAAAATGCGGAAACGGTTTTATGGAAACGAAGAAAATGTTGTTGTTGAAATGATGAGATTGCAGGATAATTCGATACGCCTCACAATTGCAGGAAGGAGCAGGAAAAATATTTTAATTTTATAACATCAATCGTCAAAAAAAGATGGCGGATAGGAAGAAATCAGCTATAGAAAAATATTTATAAAATCAGCGGCTGAGACCTGTTTTTTATTTTTGATTGTTCTCTTGCCGTCAGAGTAATTAGTTACTGTACATTTATCATACACTGTGCAGTCGCCGTTCTTGTCAGGTGCATATCCCTTGCAAGCACGTAATACATCCGGAGATATTTCGTCTATGAGGACGATCTTTCCATCTCCGTATTTCAATCTGCCTAATTCGAACTTGCCGTCGATTACATGGAGATTTTTTGATGTAAATTCCTGAGAAACAATTTCGGCTATGTTCTTCACAAGTTCAACACTTTGAGTGATTTCATCTTTACTCATTGCACCGGCTGCTTTCAACGCTTCCATTGTAATGAGAATGTCACTGTCTCCCTTTGTCCATGCCTCGACTACTTTGTGAAGATTCTTGCAGGGTTTAACAAAGGGATATCTTCGCCAGAAACTCCCTGTTGCGTTATTTCTCCATGTGAACTCAAGATTCAACAGCGGAGCTGATCCTTGAAATTCCGGTGATTCCGCCTGCATGCTTAACGGTATGGCGGGTTCCACAATCATTTCATTGTCTTTGGTTGTATCAATATAATGTGAAGGTATGCCCTTCGCTTTCAAAAGTTTAAAGAAATGTGTGGCGAACCTGCAGGCAACAGCGCCTTTTCCGGGTATATCACCGATAACAGTATCGTATCCGGGATCAAAAATTGTTTTTCCGTTTTCTATATAGCCCGTTGCTCTGTCTGTGAAAACAAATCGGTATTTGCTGGCATATGGCCCTACTGTTATATTAAAAACGTCTTTCGACTTTCCGCGGTAGATAAGGTCTTTTTCTGCCATGTGTATTTTTCTCCTTCGAAGATTTTTTTAATATATGGATAAAATAGCAATGTTCAAATGTATGCGCTATGCAGCAGCAGGATTATCCCTTCAATTACAATCGGAGCACAGGCTATTGCCACCGGTGTATATTCGATTGCGATTGGGCCCGGCTGCAATACAAACGGCAAAGACGGTGCAATGGTTATTGGAGACGACTCATATTTCCAAACTGCTTACGCTTCCGCAGATAATGAACTGACGATGCGATTTAGCGGCGGTTATCGTCTCTGGTCAAGTTATCCGGATTCGACGTCAGGTGTATATATGCGCCACGGCATGAGCGGGTGGAGTAATTACTGTGACCGAAATAAAAAAGAGAATTTCAGACAGTTAGATGGAGAGCAAATACTGCAGAAAATCCATGATATTCCGGTTACCGAATGGAACTATAAAGGAAATACGGAGGTCAGGTATGTGGGTCCGATGGCACAGGATTTATTGCGGCGTTCATCCGAATCCCATAGTAAAAATCGACTCAACAACTGGGGGGATTGCCGATACAACAAAGACTCTTGCAGGTTTCATGAACGGAATTAGATATTACTTCCGAATAACTGCTGTAGATATTTACGGCAATGAAAGCGGATATTCGAATGAAGTGAGTTCTGTTCCGCAGGCAAGTATTACGTTTATAGACGGTTCGTGATATAATGCTCCGGGTGCCGTTTCCAATATAAACAACAATCCTGTTGGGCGTTTCAAGCTTACAGCGGATACAAACGGAGCAGCACTGATTTCTGTGAATGTTACATTTTTCGGTTCATTCACCGGTGTAACAAATGTGAAATTATGGAGTTCGGCTGATTCGATTTTCGGTGGTGATTTAATGCTTGATTCCATGAATTATAACAGCAGCCCGGTTATGTTGAACGGGAATTTGTCATCAATTTATTCGAGCGGCATATATTATTTTATTACGGTTGATCTTGGTGCTTCCAGCGGAAATATCACTTTAGAGATAGCAGACAATGCCGCCATTGCCATTGAAGGTGGGATGCTTACAGGAATTATTACAGATGCCTCGCTCGCCTGTAACTCATCTATCATTACAAATATCGACAACGAGGAGCAGTCGGCATTGAGAGTTTTTGCATTGGCACAGAACTATCCGAATCCCTTCAATCCGACGACAACGATTACGTTCACGCTTTCTGAAAATAGTCATGTTACTTTAAAGGTATTTGATATCCTGGGGCGTGAGGTGGCTACACTGGTGGATGCAGATTTGAAGACAGGAGTAGTGCATCGTGCAATATTTGATGCTTCGCGGCTTTCCAGCGGTTTATATTTCTATCGGCTTGAGACAGAGAAGAATGCTCAAGTAAAAAAGCTGATGCTTTTAAAATAGAAAAGAGATAACGGTACAAGAAAAAGCCGGCAAGACATGGCCGGTTTTTTCTTGATTCTTCATTTTCTATGCCTTCACCATTGATCCTAGTGTTTAAATCAGGGCTTCTTGTTTGCTATTAGAAAGTTGATATTGTAGATTTCAAATAAATCTATTGTGTGGGGAATTCTCTGAATGATCGCTCAATGTGTCTGTCTCTTTTGTTCGCTTGATCAGCAGTATGGCAGCTAAGCAGCCATTGACAGATTGGCTTTTGTTCCCTTCTCAAAAAAAATTCGATAATCCCATGGCCAGCTGTATTGATTTTATAGGCACTATTCCCCTATCAGGGCTGTTAAAAAGAATTAATTCCTTTTCCATCCTTTTGAGCTATACCCGTTTTATATAATCATTGGTATACTTTTATATTCAAGCAGAGAGGTTTTTTTCTTGAATGTGGATAAATAAAATATTGAGACATTTCGAAATATAGGAATAAAAGTCATGAATTGGGATCGTCTGGAAGGGGAATGGAAGCAGCGGAGAGGAAAAGCTGTTTATCATTGGGGTAAAGTGATGAACGACGAACTGTCGGCAATTTTGGGCAGGTATGAAGAACTTGTCGGTAAGCTCCAAGAGAAATACGGTATTGCCAAGGATGAAGCCAGACACCAAGTGGATGAATATAAAATTATCGTAGATAGGGCTTAAACAAGCCAATAGCAAGTTAATAAGGTTGCATAAAACTTTAAATCATAAGAAGAAACCAAACAAAAGACCGACAAAATTAGATGCATCGTCAAGAAAATGATTTGCTTGGAGCGGCTGAATATGTTTATCGCCAAGGTATATCATACTACCATAAGACTGTATGATTTAATTCATGCGCTTTCAATAATACATTAGAAGGTTTTATTTCTCTAAAATTGAAAAGATCATGTGAGTGATCCTGTCAAATTAAAAATTGGATAAGCACGAGAATTTGTGCGAATATGGCTTTATAAGTGTTTGGATTGTATAGTTCATTTGTCAAGCGACAATAATAATGAGATTAGCTGATTCAGTGAGGAACATTTCATCAATGGGACGTGATGCAGTTAGATCGAAGATTAGCCGTATTGCATTTATCGGCAATTACTTACCGCGCCGGTGCGGTATAGCCACGTTCACTACTGATTTGTGTGAAGCTATTGCATCGGCATATCTTGAAACAACATGTATAGCTTTGCCGGTTAACGATATCGAACCTGGTTATTCCTATCCGTCCCGGGTTCGTTTTGAACTCGCTGAGAAAGACATCCATTCGTATACGCGGGCAGCCGACTTTCTTAACATCAATAATGTTGATCTGGTGTGCCTGCAGTTTGAGTATGGAATCTTCGGCGGAAAAGCAGGAAGTCATATCCTGACACTCTTGCGTGGCTTGCGAATGCCGATTGTTACAACGTTGCACACCATACTCAACCTCCCAACTCATGATCAGCGATTGGTGCTGGAAGAAGTAGCTGCTCTTTCGGATAGATTGGTCGTCATGAGTGAACGTGGCTCTGAATATTTAGAAAAAGTCTATCATGTATTGCCGGAAAAGATTGATCTGATTCCGCATGGTATTCCTGATGTGGCGTTCGTTGATCCAAGTTTCAATAAGGATTTATTTGGCGTAGAGGGTAAAATCGTTTTACTGAGTTTTGGTTTGCTCTCTGCGAACAAGGGAATTGAGACCGTTATATCCGCCCTGCCCGACATTGTTGCCCGCTATCCCGACATTGTCTATATCGTTGTTGGTGCTACACATCCTCATGTTCTTCAACTTGAAGGCGAAACGTATCGGCTTTCTCTGCAGTGGTTAGCTCAGCAGAAAAGCGTAGAGAGTCATGTGATTTTTTACAATCGCTTTGTCAGTCTGGAAGAACTTATTGAATTCATCGGAGCCGCTGATATCTATATTACACCCTATCTGAACGAGGCACAGATCGTTTCCGGGACCCTCGCGTATACTGTAGGAGCGGGTAAGGCGGTCATCTCTACACCATATTGGTATGCGCAAGAAATGCTTGCCGATAAACGAGGTGTGCTTGTCCCTTTCAATGATCCATCAGCCTTGGCTGATCAAGTGATTAACTTGTTGGGCAATGAAGCAGAACGGCACGCAATGCGCAAGCGTGCTTATATGTTTGGACGAGCGATGATTTGGTCCGAAGTGGCAAAACGTTATATGGAAAGTTTTGAACGTGCCCGGGCAGAACGTCGTCATTATATCCCGCCGGGATTTATTGCGAAATCACTCGATAAATATCCGAGTGAATTACCTCCGCTCCAATTGAATCATTTACGAGCTATGACAGATGAAACAGGAATTTTGCAACATGCTCTTTTTACTGTACCCAATTATTCTCATGGGTATACAACTGATGACAATGCACGTGCCCTTTTAGTGAGCATGCTCTTAGATGAACTGGGGAACAGCGAGAGTGCAGAATTAGCTTCCCGCTATCTCGCTTTCCTCGGGTTTGCATTTAATAGTCAAAATAAACGTTTTCGAAATTTCATGGATTATCAACGTACATGGTCGGAAAATGCCGGCTCGGACGATAGTCATGGCCGAGTACTATGGGCGTTAGGAACCGTCTTGAGCCGCTCTACGATACCGTCATTCAATAGTGTGGCAGGCTGGTTATTTGAGCAAGCCCTTCCTTCCATCCTTGAAACAACCAGCCCGCGTGCCTGGGCATTTGCACTCATCGGCATTTCCGATTATTCACAAAAATATTCCGGTGATCGGATGGCCAACCAGATCAGTGAAGAATTGGCAGGCCGACTTTTAAGATCATATCAAAGTAATCGTTCGGAAGACTGGCGCTGGTTTGAAAAAAAGCTTACATATTGTAATGCGGCTTTGTCTCATGCCCTACTCATTTGCGGCAAATCTATTCCAAACAGTGAGATGACAGATGCCGGATTAGAGTCGTTACATTGGCTAACCAATCTGCAATGCGCAAATGAGGGACATTTTGTTCCGATAGGTTCGAATGGATTTTATCCGGTTGGAAACGAACGTGCCCGCTTCGATCAACAACCGGTTGAAGCACAGGCAATGGTTTCGGTTTGTCTCGAAGCATTCAGAATTACAAAGGATAAACACTGGAATAAAGAAGCACGGCGGGCATTTGAGTGGTTCCTCGGGCGGAACGATTTGAAGCTCCCTTTGTATGACGCAACAACAGGCGGCTGCCGTGACGGTTTACATCCAGATCGGCCGAACGAAAATCAAGGGGCAGAATCAACGCTTGCATTTCTTCAATCTTTGCTGGAATTACGCTTAGCGGAACAGACACAATTATCTATGGAGGCATTATTAAAAAGAACAATCAACATTTAGAACTTTTTCATCGTAATAAACTGAATCCCATTCTTATAGCCGCCAATTGGCCGTATCCAATTAATAGTGTGTTTAATCCAGGCGCGACCTTGTTGCCGGACGGAACTACTCTACTTTTATGCCGCGCGGAGGATCGGCGCGGGCATTCACATCTCTGTGCTGCCCGCTCTGTTAACGGTGTGGATGATTGGCAGATTGATTCTCACCCGACGTTCATGGCGGATCCTGAACACTTTTCTGAAGAACTTTGGGGTATTGAAGATCCGCGTATTACGTTTGTACCGGAATTAAAAAAATATGCAGTTGTGTATACAGCATACACGCACGACGGTCCCGGCGTAGCTCTGGCGCTTACGGAAAATTTTGATTCCTTCGAGCGCTATGGATTGATAATGCAGCCGGATGATAAAGACGCTGCCTTGTTGCCTCATCGAATCGGCGATTATTGGGCTTTGATCCATCGCCCCATGAGTGCTCAGGGCGCTCATATGTGGATATCGTATTCGCCCGACCTGCGCAACTGGGGCAGCCATAAACCTATGTTGAAAGCCCGGAAAGGTGCATGGTGGGATGCGAATAAAATTGGTATTTCACCTCCGCCAATCGAAACACCGCAAGGTTGGCTGGTGATTTACCACGGCGTGCGGCAGACACCGGCTAGTTCCATTTACCGGCTAGGACTCGCCCTGTTTGATTTACAAAAGCCGGAGTGCTGCCTAAAACGCAGCAACGAGTGGATGTTTGGCCCGGAGGAATCTTATGAGCGTCGCGGTGACGTGGATGATGTAGTCTTTCCATGCGGCTACACTATCGCTTCTGATGGCGACACAATACACATGTATTACGGCGTTGCTGATTCGAATATTGCATTAGCTACGAGCAGTATTCGCGCCATGCAGGAGTGGCTTGAACAACAAGGAGAAAATTTTTAAAGAACTGCTGCACATATTTATCGGAAAGATATTTCGATGAAGAGGAAAGGTGGAATCAATGAAAAAAAGAGTAGGATTGTGGATTGATCATAAGAAGGCTGTGATTTTTAGTTTGGCAGACGAAGGAGCCGAAATAAAACGGATATCATCAGAATTGAAAGAGAATGTCCGGTTCTCCGGCGGGGCGCAAAAGGAATCGGCAGAGGAGCATGGGGACAATCGTTTGAACGGACAGCTGAACGACTACTATGATGAAGTAGTTACGTATATTCGTCACGCAGAATCTATTTTGATCTTCGGTCCCGGTGAGGCAAAAGTCGAGCTCAGAAAACGGCTTGAGAATATGGATCTCCATGGACACATCGTTGGCATTGAGACAGTTGATAAGATGACAGATAACCAGATTGTAGTAAAAGTCCGGCAGCACTTTCTGAATTAGAATTTACCGGTCTTGGGCGTTCTCTCAATGTGAAGATTTATCACAGGATATTCTGTCACGGTGGAAACACACAAAACATTTTCTTATAAAAGATTAAAATTATGAAGGAACTAAAAGATAGAAATATTATATCGGTGCTTGCATGACAAATACAGACGACGGACAACATCGCTCTATCCTGCAAAGAATTGCACGTAGGGCAATGATTGAAAGAGGACTTATTCCGGATTTTTCTGTTCAGGCGGTTGCCGAGCTTGACAGAATCCATGGGGCTATTACAAACGCTGAAGAATCGACGCGTGACTTGAGAAAACTTGCATGGTGTTCCATTGATAACGATGATTCGCGCGATCTTGATCAGCTGACTTTTGCCGAAGCCCTTCGGGAGGGAGCCGTAAAGATCCTTGTCGCCATTGCCGATGTTGAAGCTGTTGTGAGGAAACCGTCAGAACTTGATGATCATGCGAAACACAACACCACCTCGGTCTATACCGCTGCACAGATTTTTCCGATGCTGCCTGAGAAACTCTCGACGGATTTCACATCTCTCAATTTTGAATCAGACCGTCTTGCTATAATTGTTGAAATGGTTATCGCCGGGGATGGGTCGCTTCAAAGTTCAGATATTTATCAAGCGATGGTTCGCAATCACGCAAAGCTTGTCTATAACAGCCTTGCAGGTTGGCTGGACGGAAGCGGGCCGATGCCGAAGGAAATTAAAGCCGTCAACGGTCTCGACGAAAATCTCCGGCTTCAGGATCGCACAGCCCGAAAGCTGAAATCCCTCCGGCATGAGCATGGTGCACTTGATCTCGAAACAATAGAAGCTCGCCCTGTATTTGATGGAGATGAGATCAAGGACTTAGAAGCTGATAGAAGGAACTGTGCCAAAGACATCATAGAGGACTTTATGATTACGGCAAATGGTGTAACGGCACGATACCTTGCATCTAAAAAGCTACCGTCGCTGCGGCGCGTTGTCCGGAAACCAAAGCGTTGGGATAGAATCGTTGAGTTTGCTTTAGAACATGGTTTTACACTTCCTGAAGATCCGGATTCGAAAGCACTGGATAAATTCTTATTTTCAGTAAAATCCGTCGATCCTGTCCGTTTCCCCGATATTTCTCTCAGTATCATCAAGCTCTTAGGCTCTGGTGAATATGTCGTCGAACTTCCGGGAGGAAGCTCTGCCGGACACTTCGGTCTTGCGATCAAAGATTATGCTCACTCCACAGCACCGAATCGCCGGTATCCCGATTTAATCACGCAGAGGTTACTGAAATCAACAATGGTGAAAGGTTCTATGCCTTACTCGATTGATGAATTGGTGGAGCTCGCAAAACACTGTACTGAAATGGAGGATGCAGCAAAAAAGGTTGAACGACAGGTTGAAAAATCCGCAGCAGCTATAGTATTGGAATCAAGAATAAATCAATGGTTCGATGCTATCGTCACCGGTGCATCTGCAAAAGGGACTTGGGTGCGTCTTTTACATCCGCCCGTTGGAGGAAGGCTGGTGAGTAACTTTGAAGGATTAGATGTTGGTCACAGACTTCGTGTCCAGTTGATGAGCACAGATGTAGAGCGGGGATATATTGATTTTAAAAAGGTAGAATAAGAAGTTAAAGCCGCAACTATGCAGTGATTTTTCAGATTGAAAAATTTAAGAATGGAGCGTGATCGGCATCTGTGCATGACAGCGAACTTTGTATGTTTCATGCCAATATTCTAAATTCATAAAAGGATTAATTATTCTTTCATACTTTCGGACTATAGTATCTCGAGATTGTTATCGGTATGCTATTTTGAATTCAAATTCGTTTCAATTTTATTTTAAGGAGCAGCAATGAAAACACGAATAGTTTTTGGTTCAATCGTTATGATGCTCGTTCTGGCCATCACGGCAAATGCAAGTGGAAAAGGTGAAATTCAAAAATATTTCAGCGATGCAGCAAGTAAAGTGAAAGCAGCAGACAACGCATCCGAGAAACGTATAATTCTTAACGAATCATTTCATAATATGTCTAAAGCATTGGACATGGTTCAAAGTTCACCGTTGATTTCGAAAGACGATCGTGCCGGCATTAATCGCTTCAAAACTGCATTGCAAGAGAAACAAGATGAGCTGTCAGGCCGCAATGGCTACGTTCGTGTTTCGGACGAGCAACTCAACGCTTTCTCTGATTATGTTGTACAGGATATGGAGCAGGCCGAAGCGGTAATAACCATTGGTATTGTAACTTTGCTCTTAATCATTATCCTGATAGTACTTATGGTAAAATAGTATTTCCACGAGCGAGCATTCCCGGCGTTTTATATGCAAGATCCGCGCAGCCAATCAGTTAGGGGCGCTCCACACATGATGCTTTTCGTAAGCATCTGTTGTGGGGCGCTTACTTTATTTTTATCTTCGTGCGGCACCAGCTATTCCGTCCAGTATGAAACTCAACGAGTGGAAGATACGCTCACAGTGGAGTATTCGATCATATGCATCATTCATGGTGATGGCGACTATCTCTACCACGATACCAGCGGACATGAATTTAAAGCTGACGAGGAAGCTCTATCAAAAGCGGAAAGGATCGCGCAGCAAAACCCCCGCGCAGAGATATTCATCTTTCATCAAAAACCCAGACGACACTTCTTGTTCTTTTTTCCCCTTCACGATGGAGAGGTCTATTATTACCGAAACGGTCGGCTCAGTGCAAATGAATTGTACTGGCGCGATCAGGAACAATCACGGTTCGATCCCGAAATGGGTTTGTATCGCCGTTTCCGCACGAACAATCAGTACAAGGCGGTGCGTTTGTTCCTCTATTATGGCCACGAAATCCCGGAATATGGCGGTGCGGGTTATGATGAATCATGTCCGGATCGTACATTTACCGTGCAAGACCTTGCGGGCGGGATAAAAGGATTTACTAGTGATTCTGTAAGATTCGATCTCATCGTGCTTTCTACTTGTTTCAACGGCACGCCATACACTATTAATATTCTTGCTCCGTACACACGAACCATCATCGCTTCTCCGGATAATCTTCATCTATCTTATTTCGATCTCCTTCTATTTGAGCGGTTGGATCTCAGTTTGCGGGATGGAGATGTGCCTGCTTTTGCAAAGAGATTAGCTCTTCAAGCATTTAACCGGTTGACAAGGGATATACAAACGGCAGTTAGTGTTGTTGTTTACGATATGGATCGAGTTCAGGGATACTTAAATTCCATCAACAGTGTCTATACTAATAGAATGGCCATATTGAACGGGCAGGCATCGGAGCTTGTTGAGCACTGCGATTGCGCTGAAGAACCTGAATACGTGCAGCCTTGGATGAGCGAGGGCGTAGATGTATTCTATCGGCCGGCACGCTTCGGGCGATCAAAGCATAAACAGAACCATTCTGGGTGGGAATGCTGGAGGGAAAAAAGACCACAGAGAGCGACCTCACAGACCGCTGAACCGGTTCCAAAGTAGATGGATTGTTTGAAGGACATGGCCGAGGAAAATGTGCAAATCGTTCCAAGTTCCATATTGGCTGTCATTACCAAGTCATCATCCGTAAATGGACGGCATGGCATCGACAATCTTTTTGCTTATACCGGGACAGCGAGTGTGATGGCCACTTGAGTTTGATGGTGGACATCGTCCCTTCAATGTCAATGAACCGGGACTAAACAAGGATTAATTACTTTCCCATTCGTTTAGGTGATTGTTGTCTCTTACAGTTTTTTGTACTATACGGGGCGATTATAATTATCGTCAAAGAAATGATATGTTGAAATTAAAAGCCGTTGAATGTATTCTGCTTTGTGTTATAGGACTGCTCAGCACTCATGCGCAGCTGAAAACTTCGATACTCATTCAGTCTACGCTCGAGGATGAAAGAATCGATGTCTCTGTCGACAAATCAGTCTACTTTCCGGGCGACACGGTTCTTCTCGTTATTAAAAGAAGCAATAGCACGGCTGCAGCAACTGTTACTCCAATACTGCCTATCGAAGGAGCAACAATAAAATCAATTGGACGATGTAGATATGTCGCTGTCATTCCTCAGACTGTAACACCGGGATCGTATCCTGTCAACCTCAGAGTAACAGACTCCGAGGGGCGTCGATTTCGGTATCAAACGGATTGTGTTGCAGCAGTGGAAGAATACCAGGATGTTGAACAACTCAGCAAATACGTCAGCATTTTTCCGGAAGTTGGCAGCAATAATATCCGGACGGCAGTTACACTGGATCGCGAGCAAGTTCGAAATCTTGAGGTACAGTTTCAACGCGATAGTATTCGGCTTCGTATGGGTCCCCAGTTCCTTAAAATAACAACAACGATATTGTTGCGGGATGGCATAGCGGCTCCATCCTATGAACGACGTGTAGTAACGTATAGAAGCCATGGCGATCCCAACAAAAACCGCGCGATGTTTATTCAGTATCGCAGCGCCTACGGTCCATACGCCAACATCCGTCCGGAAGAACTTGAACGTGTACTGGTTCCGGTAGATTCACTGCCTGATTGGGCAATTCTCGGTATTCATATCGAACCTGATTACACCATCAAAATAGGTGCGGTTGATCGTAATAACAGTATGACACAATATTTTCGAGTGAGAGGTCCAACACTCGAATTAGGATTTTCACTCGCTATCCCCAAAGTGTTGTATGATACGCGGGCCGATGATTCGATTCAATATGGAAACTACAGCGCGATGGTACGGTTCTATTTTATTAATTCAAAAACAGGAAATCGATTTCCTGTTAGCGCGGGTATAGGAGTTTTTGGCGTCAATTCACCGGTTGATGTCGGAATCGGCCGGGGTGGTTTTGCTTTGTCGATGTTTCTGGATTTGGCGGAGATGATACGAATATTTAATATCGATTTTACCAAGAAAATAAATATTGGTCTGGAATTGGCCCCGTTTTTACCCATTGAAAAAAAAGGGCGATTGCTGCTTGTCGCGCAAGCGGGTTTTTCATTTTAGCGGCCATTAAAAAATGAATAATTATAAAAATGATATCGTTGTGTTTCTGGAGTATATGAAAACATTTTATTCTCCGGGTGAAAAAGGATATACAGACTATCCTTTATATACTATGAATTGACGAACAATAAAAGATTTGTGTCATGAAAATACACTTACACGAGAACAATCATAACCTTCTGCCGCCGGCTGATTTGGCGGCGGAAATCCAGAAATTACAGCAAGAACTAGTAAAAGAGCGTGACCGGAATCTTCGCACACTTGCAGACTTCAAGAATTATCGTCGCCGCATTGAGAGTGACGGCAATAAAATTGCCGAGGTAAGTAAACGAGAGATGTTACTTTCCCTGATAGACATCATCGACGACATGGAAAAAGCGCTGCAGAGCGCAAACAACGTGGAGCAATCCTTTGTGCAAGGCGTGCGAAACATCTGTCAAAAACTTCTCGCGCTATTGGAGATGTATGGGATTATTCCTTTTGAAAGTGTCGGTAAACCATTCGACCATAATCTGCATGAAGCTGTAGCGATGGCGAAATATGAAGGGAGTGAACCGGGAACCGTTATCGATGAACTGCGCCGCGGTTATCTCTGGAACAATGGATTACTGCGTGCAGCGCAGGTAAGAGTTGCCGGAGAACGCAAGGAAGAAAAAAAAAATAGCAGACGTATTAGGTGAGATAAAACGAAGCGTCATTAATCAAATAAAAGAATGGATATGTTGAACAAGCTGGATACGATAAAGATCAATAACATAAAATGCATGCGTAAGTGAGTGATGCTGCCCGGTTTTAAGTGAAAAAGTAAGTGTTATTTATGACTGATCAAAAAAAATCTTTTCACGAAACGCGCTTTCTCGTTAGCGCGGCAGCACTCGTGATTATTTTCTATGGAATTAATCAGGCACAGTCGGTTGTTGCATTATTGCTTTTCTCTGCTTTTCTCGCACTCATCGGAACGCCGCCGGTACTCTGGTTAGAACGGAAACACGTTCCTTCTTCTCTAGCGGTGATGATCGTAATGGTATGTATAATGGTTCTTCTGCTGATCGTTGGTGCAGTAGTAGGAACGTCGCTTGGCAAATTTTCCGATGGTTTATCTTTCTATCAGGAACGCCTGCACGAGCAGGTTCTGGCGCTTCAGGCATTCATGGCAGCCAAGCATATCATCGTCACTGAAAAGGCCTTGCTTGAATACCTCAATCCTGGATCGGTTATGAGCCTGACTGCCGGATTGTTTGCAGGGATGGGCTTAGCACTTTCAAACATTGTCCTCATCTTGCTCACGACAACATTCATTCTTCTTGAGATATCAAGTTTTCCCATCAAGCTCCGTTCTGTGCTCGGCAATCCTCACCAGGTCTTTCCCCAGTTCACGAAGTTTCTCAATGATATCAAGCGATACATGATCATCAAGACGATCATCAGTCTGATCGCAGGGGTCATAATAGGATTATGGTTGTTCATTCTTGGCGTAGATTTTCCCGTTCTCTGGGGTTTTTTGGCCTTTCTGCTACACTTCGTACCCAATGTGGGTCAAGTTATAGCTGCCATTCCTGCAATGTTATTGGCGCTCATTCAGCTTGGTATGGGGCCTGCCGCACTTGTCGCTGCCGGTTATATTGTTGTTGGTTTCACACTCGGAAACGTAGTTGAGCCGCGGCTTATGGGCCGCAAACTTGGACTATCCACCTTGGTTGTCTTTCTCTCTCTGATTTTTTGGGGAGGACTGCTTGGTCTTATCGGAATAATTTTGTGCGTGCCGCTGACCATGACCCTGAAGTTTGCTTTTGAGAACAATAAGGGCATGCGATGGATTGCAGTCTTGCTCGAATCGGAAAAATCGATTGGGAGTACTCCACCGGCGTTGAAAAAGAGAATCCATTCTGCAAACATGAGGAACGTTTGAACAGGTTTAAGCGATAATGAAAATTTTCAGAGAAATCGCCGCAGTCTTTCTCACTGTATCAACAGCAGTAAGCTGATCGGAACTTAAGAGTATGGAACCAATCTTTTTATTAAAAGGACTGATTATCGGATTTGCTATGGCGGTACCTATTGGACCAATCGGAATCATGTGTATCCGCAAGACACTGGCTGAGGGGCATTCGCGTGGTATGATCATCGGCCTTGGGGCTGCAACTGCAGATTCACTCTACGGCAGTATCGCTGCATTCGGTCTCACGTTTATTTCGGATGTGATCGCCAGTCAGCACTTCTGGCTGTGTCTGGTTGGAGGAGGATTGCTCCTATTTCTTGGAATAAGAACATTTCGTGCGAAGCGCAAGGATCATATAATCCCCTTTGAAAACAAGAGATTGTTAGGCTCTTTTGTTTCCACATTTCTCCTCGCTCTTACAAATCCAGTGACCATCTTTGCCTTTGTTGCTGTATTCGCTGCATTTGGACTGGGACATAAGATTAGTATCATTTCAGCATGCATTCTTGTCCTCGGAGTGTTTGTAGGTTCGAGTCTGTGGTTTCTATCTATCGGTTACGCTGCTACACTCTTCAGAAAAAAGCTGGACTCAAGCGGACTAAGATGGGTTAACAGGATTTCCGGCGCCTTGATTGTTTTATCCGGGATTGCCGCACTCGTGAGTTTAATTTGACCTTTTCATCGATCAATATTTCTATCCGTACGCTTTTAAGAAAGGCACATACATTGCGATTGTGATAAAGAAAGTAAGGTGGCAGAACTTATGCAGAATGAACGTTCACTAACCGGCCGGCGAAAGCTATTGCTGCTGAAGATAGCGTCGCATACGGGCTTTGCTGTAGGAGTAATAGTACTCATCTGCTTGCTGGTTATCCTGTTTTTCCCTGCTCCACTCGTTAACAGATTCATCAAGCCCAGAATCGAAAAAGCTTTAGCCGACGAGTTTCCAGCATACTCGATACGTATCGCCGACATGAATTACAGTCCTTTTAAGAACCGCTTTGGATTTGATTCTATTTCCTTGAATGCGGTCAACGGCACATTCTCGAGCTATATAGGTTCGTTCTCCGTGAGCGGGATCGGCTGGATGCATCTTCTCTGGGGAGGAAGTCTTGCGCCTCAAGACTTTGTTAACTCGGTTGCAGATGTAGAAGATATCATGCTGAGCTTCCCGAAGTCACAGTATGAACTTCACTGCACACGGATGCGTATTTCTGTACCGGATTCAGAGATGGTGGCTGTAACATTAGAAGTCCATCCATTGAATGGCGATGATGAGTTCTTTGGAGAAAGTAAATTCAGAAAAACACGATTGAGTTTTGTGACTCCACGATTCAACGTTTTGGGTTTGGGTTGTCTCGAACTGCTGCAAGGGAAGAGCTATCGCGCACGTTCTGTCCACATACAAGATGCACTCCTCGATGTTTTTGTGAATAAGGATAAACCCGACAGCAAAGACACAACAGGTCCCTTCATGCCGAACGAGATTCTTTCTTCGATAAAGGATACCCTGCAGGTCGATAGCCTGAGTTTTTTGAATGGACGGCTGATATACAATGAGAGGTTTGTGTTCGGCTCGAAACCGGCTTTCATAACGTTTGACAGCATGCAGGTATCAGCAGAAGGAATAGCTAATTATGGCGGACTTGATTCCGTTTTAGTTATTCACGCACAAGGGAAGCTTGCGAACGCCGGGACGATGAAAGTGTCTATGAGTATTCCTGTAGCATCACCGGAGTTCTCGTTCCATTACTCCGGTTCGCTGAGCAAGATGGATCTCAGCCCGCTCAATTCAATGCTCGAGATATCCGATCAGATGCGCATCAAAACGGGAGTCCTTCAGGAGGCCACATTCGATGTTAATGTTGTTTCGGGACGCGCTAGCGGTAATTTACGGAGTATCTACAGAGATTTGACCCTTGCATCCATTGACAAACAAACGGGAAGCGAAAAAGGCTTTTCCAACGGTTTCATTTCGTTTATAGCCAATAACTTTAAGATTCGCGGCACCAATATACCGGATAAGTCAGGTTCGATGAAGATCGGTGAAGTGAAATACACACGGCAGCCGGATGACCCTTTCATCCAGTTTGCATGGTTCGCACTTCGAATCGCGGTGCGGGATGTCGTTGGATTTTAAGTGAAATGGCCGCAAAATCACGTCCGTAACAAGATCAAGCTGCTGCTTGTTAAAGGAGAGTCAGCATGAATGAATCGTCACCCAAACATGACTCGATGATGATCGCCGGAGAGATACACCCGAGGCCAGCGGCGCACTTAAACAGGCCAAACTGGTTTGGCCAAAAGGTTCGCAGGTTTTGGACAATACTTTATCTCGCTGTTAAAAAGTTTTTGCTGATAGACGGAGTACAATGGGCAGGAGCGTTCGCTTTCAATATGTTCTTCGCGTTGTTTCCTTTGATGGTCATGCTTATCACAATTGCCTCGTTCTTTATTAACCGGGACAGTGCTGGGAAAGAAGTCGTTTCCTACATTGAAAGCTCCATCCCTATCAGCGGCGAAATGCAGAGTCACGTTTTTGGCGCCATCGCCGGTGTGGTTGAATCGCGTGAGAAGGCGGGCGTGGTTGCATTTCTCCTTCTGGTTTGGGTATCCCTGCAATGTTTCGTCACCCTGATATATGCGACCAACAATGCTTGGGGCACTGTGGTGTCCAGTTGGTGGCGACTGCCGCTGAAAAGCCTGTTGCTGCTCGGTATCACAGTGAGTTTTGTCCTCCTTGGTATTGCGGTTCCCGTGCTTATGAGGATTGCGAAGGATTGGCTCCTTGCATCGAATGATTTTCATTCCTGGGTATATCAGATGGGAAGTTTTTTCGTACCGTTAGTGATTGTATTCTTCGGTCTCAGCATATTTTATAGGTTCGCTCCACGTCGGACTAAAGCGTTTGACGAGGTCTGGGTTGCTGCCCTGTGCACCACGGTTCTATTACGATTGGGCGAAAGTTTATTCGTCATCTATCTGGAGAAATTTGACGCGTTAAATGCGGTCTACGGCGTGTTTGGTGGAATCATGGCGATACTGCTGTGGATTTATATATCCGGGTGCCTTCTCATTTTCGGCGCTTGTTTGTGCGCCAGCCGATCCGAATCGCGCTCACTGCCGGTAAATACAACTGCGGTGCGAGTGGACAAAAAGGATTAATCCCTTTCTCATTCTTTTGGGTTATTGTTTTAGAGATACTTATATAATTCATTGAAATAGTGGGACAAGACACCAAAATCTTTTTTCAAAGTTTGTGTTGCTTTGTTCAGGGATGGATATTGGTATTAAGCGAAATTGGTGAGGTGATGACAGATTTTATTTCAAGTAAGAAAGACTAAAATATTTTCGAAGATAAAATATCATAAAAGAAAAAATGAACACTCTCATGTGAAAGAGAGTCAAATAAAATATAAAATATTTGCGAATATTTTGATGATTACAAAAAAGGACCAACAATAAGAGAAAAAATTATATGTCTAATTTTACAAAATATTTAATAGGAATTGCATTTATAGCCGGCGGATTAGCTTGGGCAGCCTATACACTAGGCACTTCACTAATTTGGATTAGCATAGGTGTTATTGTCATAATCGGTGTAGGAATTATGGTCGCTGTATCAAAGACCCAGCAAAAAGAAAAATCTAATACTGACGAATGAAAAATATGTCTGGAGACAAAATATCATGAAGAAAAGAGAATCACTTTCTCATCGTAATATCCTTCCAAAATCTCCCACGAGTATTCAAGGATTGGATGAAATCACGGGAGGGGGACTACCGAAAGGCAGGCCGACGCTTGTATGCGGCGGTGCCGGATGCGGAAAGACCCTTTTAGCCTTGGAGTTTCTCGTTCACGGGGCAACGCGGTATAACGAACCTGGTGTCTTTATTTCATTCGAGGAAACAGAGAAAGAACTCACGGCAAACGTTGCTTCGTTGGGATTCAATTTTGAAAACCTAATAAATCGCAAAAAGATTTGGCTCGAGCACGTTCATGTTGAACGGGGAGAAATAGAGCAAAGCGGTGAATATGATTTGGAAGGTTTGTTTATCAGGATTCATCACGCGATTGAGAGCATCGGTGCCAAGCGTGTTGTGCTGGATACAGTAGAGTCGCTCTTTTCAGAATTGCCCAGCCCTCAAATACTGCGAGCCGAACTGCGCCGTCTATTCCACTGGCTGAAGAAAAAAGGTGTAACAACAATCATTACTGCAGAACGAGGCGAAGGTACCTTAACGCGTGAAGGTTTGGAAGAATACGTCTCCGACTGTGTCATTCTGCTCGATCATCGCGTGACAGATCAATCATCCATACGACGGCTGCGTATTGTCAAATATCGCGGTTCAATGCACGGGACGAACGAGTATCCCTTCCTGATTGATGAAGACGGTTTTTCTGTTCTGCCTGTCACTTCCCTGGGATTGAATCACTCTTCATCTCTCGAGAGAATCTCCACCGGTATTCCGCGTCTTGATACTATGCTCTCCGATAAAGGTTATTTTCGCGGCAGTACAATACTTGTTTCAGGCACTGCCGGTACGGGCAAAACGAGCATTGCGGCGAAATTTGTTGAAGAGGCATGCAAGAGGGGAGAACGCGTTCTCTTTTTTACTTTTGAAGAATCCCCCAGCCAGCTTGTGCGCAATATGCGTTCCATCGGAATAAATTTAGAACCGTGGGAGAAAAAAGGATTGCTTCGGTTTCATGCAACACGTCCGACACACTATGGCCTGGAAACTCACCTGACAACGAGTATCAAATTGGTAAATGCATTTAAACCTAACATTGTTGTCCTCGACCCTATTAATGCATTCGTGATAGGAGAGAACCAAACTGAAGTCAAAACAATGCTGCTGCGCCTTGTAGATTTTTTGAAGATGAAGAAGACCACTGCATTCTTCACAAGTCTCAATTCCGCCGGCGATGCAATGGAGATGACCGATGTTTACATTTCATCCTTGATAGATACATGGCTGCTTCTCCGCGATATTGAAATTGGAGGCGAACGTAACAGGGGATTGTATGTGCTTAAATCGCGCGGTATGGCGCACTCCAACCAGATTCGCGAATTTAAACTGACGGATCACGGTATCCAACTGCTCGACGTCTATGTCGGCGCGGAAGGTGTCTTGACGGGCTCGGCGCGATTATCACGGGAGGCGAAAGATGATGAGGAACAATTATTGCGTCAGCAAGAAATCGGGCGAAGACGATTTGGATTAGAGCGTAAGCGTGAAGCGATGGAAGCTCAGATTTTAGCGCTGCGATCCAGATTTGAAGCTGAAGAATCAGAAGCGCTCAAAGTTATCGGGATTGAAAAAGCAAGGAATGATCGTTTTACTCAGGACAGGATAAAAATGGCCAAGAGTCGAAGAAGTGATGTTTCGATGAAAAAGGCGGCAAAAACAAAAATAAAATAAAAGTTTAGGGAAATTTACTATGACGATCAAACGGAATAAATTAAAAACCAGCAGGCAAAAAAAACAGATATCTAAAGCAAGAAGCGACACATGGATCTTACGTTTGTATATTGCGGGGCAGACTCCAAAAGCTGTCACCGCTTTAAACAACCTCAAATTAATTTGTGAAGAACAATTGAGGGGCAAATACCATTTGGAAGTAATCGACATTTTAAAGAAACCGCAGCTAGCACGTGATAACCAAGTTCTCGCCGTCCCGACATTAGTACGTAAATTACCCCTGCCGGTGAGGAACATCATTGGTGATCTTTCTAATACAGAGCGAGTGCTGGTGGGGTTAGATCTATTAAAATCATAGTCCGAAAAAAAATATTAAAGGGAAAAAATCATGAGCAAAGGTCAAAATAGTAAAAGTGGTTCAAAGAAAAAACCAGCAAAAACCATGCAGGAAAAAAAAGCTGCTAAGAGAGAGAAGAAAAATGAAAAGATGAACCAGGGAATTATCAATCAAGAACATAGCTGAGGTTTTGGATTAAGGCGGATCATGGAAATCAGAGAACCGCCGGAAGCGCGTGTGTTTCGAAATAATCTCGGCATGAAAAGGATAATCAATCCCTCTATGATCTTTTCCATCTATTATTACTTGATAACTGATGTTACGCAAATAAGGCATTTTCACTTTTACGAGCAGATCTCCACACACCACCCCTGCCTGCCGGCAGGCCGTCTCGTGGAGGAGGGGATAAAAGGGAAGGTGGAAATTATATTATATGCTATCACTGCTGTCCAAAATAGATTGAGTAGTAATTCGTAGGTTTTGGAAATGGATCAAATTGGACAAGTTTTTAGCAAGAGACGAAAGTAAGCCCCTACATGAAATAATTAGATTTATATATTCTGTCCAATATATGTTGTGCTGAGCGTCATTTCTTTTGTCTTGTCCCGAAGGGATTCTTTCGGAAACACAAAAGAAATGACAAAAGTCCCGTTGTACGGGATGCCGCTCTGTT
>CAZYAM010000041.1:0-20964 GCA_964645575.1 uncultured Ignavibacteriaceae bacterium | reverse complement strand
TTTAATAGAATCGGGCGCGATATTAATGTCGCTGTTAAATTAGGCGGACCGGACCCTAAAGGCAATCCCCGCCTTCGTATTGCGATACAGAACGCAAAAAGTGTCAATATGCCGAAGGACCGAGTAGAAGCTGCTATTAAACGCGCTTCTCAAAAAGATACAACAGGGTATGACGAAATTGTATATGAGGGATATGCACCGTACGGCGTTGCAGTTGTAGTTGAATGTACAACAGATAATCCAACCCGCACTGTCGCAAACATCAGGCATTACTTTACAAAAGGCGGCGGATCGCTGGGTTCTTCCGGTTCTCTTATGTTTATGTTCGAACGCAAAGGACTTATCCGCGCCGAAGCCTCAAAAATATCAGACCTTGATGAGTTCGAACTTGAATTGATCGATCATGGATTAGACGATCTTGTTCAACACGAAAAAGAACTGCTTATTTATACTTCGTTCCAGGACTATGGCAAGATGCTGAAGTATTTCGAAGAAAAAGGAATTGAGGTTATTAGTTCCGAGCTTCAATATCTTCCCTCAACAACAAAAGAATTATCCGAAGAACAAGCAAAAGAAGTGAAAGAACTGCTGGATAAAATTGAAGAAGACGATGACGTGCAGTCGGTCTTTCATAACATGGCATAAATACTTTTACTTTTTATCGCATTCTTTACTACTTATCCTGCGGTTCCTTCCTTTCTACGACATCGAAGAATTAACTGTCTATGTATCAAGAAGCATACAATATGGATAGAGATGTGGACAATCCGATAAATATGGTCATACAATTCTACTTATAAATGGGCACTTCTACTGGCACGTTGCTTGCTCTTATCACTACAAGTGAAAATCAGATACGAGGTGCATTATGAAACGAATACTATTTTTCTTGTCGATGATAAGCATCATTATTGCGCTGGATCAAAAATCCTGGGCAGCACCCAATCCAAACCATATTGATATTGGTGTTAGTATCGGATTTTTTCATTCTTCTCTCTCTCCTCACGGGGAATGGATTGAAATGGAATCGGGATTCCGAGTCTGGCGACCCATAAATATTCAGAATCACTGGCGTCCGTATCTTTTAGGACGATGGATTTGGACAGATTATGGATGGTATTGGATGTCGAACGAACCATTCGGCTGGATTACTTATCACTATGGCCGTTGGTATAATGACGACTACTACGGATGGATATGGGTACCGGATGACGTCTGGGGACCTGCATGGGTCGAATGGCGGTATGATAACAGCTATATCGGCTGGGCACCTCTGCCTCCGTATGCAACATTCAGTGTTTCATTCGGAATAAGTTTTACAACGCATTGGACTACTCCTGTTCATTATTGGAACTTCATTCCGTATCATCACTTCGGCAATGTTATCCATTATAAAGATATTGCATCAGTTGGACAAACAAGACGTCTTATTCGCACAACACGAACCGGTTTGCAGTATAAAGTAAGTAACGGTCGCATCATTAATCGCGGCGTTGATATAGCAATTATTGAGCGGCACGGTAAAAAACGAATTTCAAGGGCACAAGTACAGGTTATGCATAAACAGTCGGGAGAACGTATAATTCGATCAAACAGCAATCGCGGTATAGAACGGATTGAAATCTATCGCCCTACGAAAGATGAAATGCAGCGTGGTATTGAAAGTATTAATGCCCGACGCGGCGACCGGGCTCTTTCAATTGACATGAAAAAGGTCGAACGGTCGCGCATAGAGTCCCGCAAGAATTCAAATGAACGTTCGAACCGTGAATCAGTGAGGTCAGATGCACGGCAGACCGAACGTAACGTTCAACGTAAAGTCCAACAACAAGATAAACGGCTTGACCGTAAAGTAAAAAGTGAGGAACAGACACGTAAATCGACTCCGCGAGTGCAGGGGGGAAAACTGCAGCAGAATAGAAAAGAAATGCGGCGTGAACTCATTCAACGGTATGAACGTAAACAGAATCCTACACCACGGACAACACGTGAAACACTCCAAAAAAGAATAGAACGTCCGCGTCAAAGCTCTCCAAGTGCAAAGACCGACAGATCTTCGCGAGAGAAACGCTCAAGTCGCAACGATGATAAACGAGAAGACTATCAAAATTAAGATCTGGATTTAAGCTCAATACCTTTTTCAGCAACAGTAATTAAATTATCTGTTGTTTTAGCCAATCGCTCAGATAGACTGATAATTATTTGTCTCGTCATCTTCGGATAATGCTCGATAATATTATCAAGAGATGCATTAAAATGGATTACCCGTGTCGGCTCAAGAGCAATCAATGTAGCGGTTCGGGGAGTGTTAAGAATACTGCTCAATTCACCAAAGACTACTCCATGCTCGCTAAATTCTGCTACATTTTTATCATGCTTAAAAACACCTACTCTCCCTTTTAACAGGACGTACCACCCAACTTCTGCGTCCCCTTCATTAGCAATGACCTGTTTTTCAGCATATTCCTGAATATTGCTGGAGTTTAATAATTCATTTTCCTCAACTAAATTCTTCATCCCTTTTCCCTCTATAGATAATAAATATTAATATTATACATTAAATTCTCTTTAAAATGTTTTCACTCCTGCATCGATCGCTTTTACTGCATTAACGACATCATCAGTAAGGATCTCATTCATACAACGAAAATGACCTTCAGGACAGCTACTGCGACCAATATGAGAACAAGGTCTGCAATAAAGCCCTTTTCGCTCTACGATAATATTCTCTGTACCGATCGGAAAGAAACCAAATTCACGTACCGTCGAACCGAATATCGCTACTATCTTTTTCCCCATTGCAGCAGCAATATGCATCAATCCTGAATCGTTCGTCACAATTATGTCACAGAATTTTATTGCAGCAGCTGTTTCTAATAAAGAAAATTGATCACTATAATCAACCGCGTATTCTTCTCCGGATTTACTATTTATCCCCTGCGTAATCATTGCGCATAATGCGGCATCACTCTTACCTCCAAATATAACTATTTTAGCTTTAAGTTCATGTGCTAATCTTTTTCCCGTTTCAATGAAACGTTCTTCCGGCCAGCGTTTTGTCGCATGTTTAGCCGATGGGCAAAATCCAACTATCTTTTTAAATATATGAAGTTTAAGAGGAGACATTTTCCCTGATATTCGAGATACTGTTTCATCAGGAATAAAGATTTCCAATCCTTTGGCATCATTTCCTATTCCAAAAGCTTTTAACGGTTCTATGTACCTGTCGGCCACAGAAACAAAGTCCTTATAATATTTTTTTTTCAACCTTACCAACATTGTCCGTGCAAGTATCCGCTTATCGATTACTACTGCTTTTTTAGCTCCGCTGTAATAACGAATATATCGGCTCCGCAGGCTGTTGTGTATGTCTATAATCAGATCATATTTGTTATATCTTATTATTTTTGCCAGCTTATGGAGCTCGCTGAATCCGCCTCGGGTATCGAATTCATAAATAGAATTCAGACCAGGATGATAATGTATAAGCTCGGCATACTGTTTTCGAACAACAAAATCAATTTCCGAAGCAGGAAACCGTTTATATAGAACCCGGATTAACGGCGAAGCGAGTATAATATCTCCGATGGAACTGAATCTGATAATCAATATTTTTTTCAACTCAAGCATCTCATACATAAAGTACATTGATTTCTTTGCAGGTGCAATTATATCCCTCATGTTCTCAAGTTCCCTGACTTCAAATAAACAACCTAATTGATAATAATCTTGAACCCGGCAGAAGTTATCATTGTTTCTTGAATCTCGACAATTTTTTCTGCATTTTTGTTATACGAATGGTCAAACTGCAGAGAGTTCGTATTCTGTTCGTTTTATGAAAGCAATAAAATGATTCTTATATATCCGGCGATTGAAATCAGTCATCACAGCTCTGTCGAGATTGTGCACGGCATTCCCGGTTCGGAACATGTGTATTCAGTTGATCCGGTACAATTAGCAGTTATGTGGCGAGGTGAAAATGCTAAGACACTGCATGTTGTCGATTTGGACGGAATTGCAGAGGGACGCATTGTCAATGAAGACATTATTCGAAGAATGGTCAAAACTGTTGATATTCCAATACAAATGGGCGGCGGGCTGCGAACTTATGATGAAATTAAAAGGGTCTTAAACCTCGGTGTTTATCGAGTATCGATCGCCACTGCTGCCGTCGAACAGCCCGGACTTGTAGAGCAATTGGTAAAAGAATTCGGTACCCGAAAAATTGATGTGGCAATCATTTCAGAGAGCGGAAAAGTATCAATCAAGGGAGGCGCAGAAGCCACAGAAATCACGCCACTCGATCTCGCTTTAAAAATGGTCAATCTTGGCGTATCACGGATTCTCTATGGTGAACGCGAAGATGGAGAGCATGAGAGAACATTGCCGTATAATACACTTAAAGAACTGGCAATCAAGACCGGTGTTCGCATCACAGCTCGTGGAGGCGTTTCGAATTACAAAGACCTTATGCGGCTGCAAGAGCTTGAAAAGTACGGCGTAGATTCTGTAGTCGTCGGAAAACCGTTATACGAAAACCATTTCCCATGCCAGGCGCTTTGGCGCTTAAACGAATTGGCGCTTACTGATCTCGGACCAACACGAAGAATCTAAATGATTATTACAGTTATCGGGCATCTCTGTAAAGATGTTATCCACCTACAGGGGAAAAAAGAAAATCAACAAGAATTTTTTGGGGGTATTCTATATGCAGTACTTACACTTGCAAATCTGATGAGCGAGAAAGACCGCGTCCAACCGGTTTTCGGTGTCGGGCAGGCAGATTATGAGTTGTTGATGGAACAAATCAAACAATATAAGAATATCGATGTAAGCGGAATTTTTAAAATCAAAGGCCCGACAAATCAAGTACATCTTTTTTTTCAGAAAGATTCGCAAACGAGGATAGAATGCTCCAAGCACATCTCGCCACCTATTCCATTCAATCGTATCAAATCATACCTTGACGGCGACGCTGTGCTTATCAATATGATTTCAGGATCGGACATAACATTGGAGACACTGGATTACATCAGAATGGAAATACGCGAACGCGGGATCCCAATCCATTTCGATTTCCATTCACTGACACTCGGGATCGACCAGGAATTTAAACGTTTCCATCGTCCTCTTACGGACTGGCGCCGCTGGTGCTTTATGCTCAACTCTATCCAAATGAATGAAGAAGAAGCACTTGGTCTTTCGGCCGAACGGTACGACGAAACAACACTAATCAACCAATTAATGACACTAATGGTCGAAACACTGGTAATTACCCGCAGAGCGCGCGGAGTAACCGTAATCATGCAGGATATTCATAAAAAACTCACACAAAAGGATTTTGCGGGCTGTTCGCTGGGCACTGCAATAGATACAACCGGATGCGGGGATGTCTTCGGTGCGGCATTTTTATATCAATATCTCAAATGTAAAGACAGATTTATCGCAGCTGAATTTGCAAATAAGGCAGCAGCTCTTAATACAACTTTTAAAAATACTCAAGAGCTAGATGGGCTTCGTACAAAGCTTGAGCAGCTTGGAATAGTCGTTTCTAAACCGATAAATAACGGGAAACAAACGAATGGTTCTTAAAATGCGAGATTTCATAATAAAATGATTTTAAAAGAACGAATTGAATCTTTGTTCACACAAGATATTGATAAGATAGATCGTCGATCTGCAATACAGACATTCAACGAATTAAAGTTCTTTTTAAATGCCGGTGATGTCCGTGCAGCTGCACCATCATCAGCTGATGGCAACCACGGCGGTTGGGTAGTAAACGACTGGGTAAAGAAGGGAATTTTACTTGGTTTTCGACTCGGTGTACTTACGGATGTTTCAATAGACAAGCATTTCAAATATTTTGACAAAAATACATATCCTTTAAAAAAGATTACACTGGAAAACCAGATAAGAATTGTACCTGGAGGATCATCTGTTCGTGACGGGTCATATATTGCTTCCGGAGTTATGATTATGCCTCCGGCTTATATCAATGTCGGCGCTTATATCGGTAGCGAAACCATGATCGATTCACATGCACTGGTCGGTTCATGTGCACAGGTAGGGAAACGTGTTCATCTTAGCGCAGCAGCTCAAATTGGCGGCGTGTTAGAACCTATCGGAGCCATGCCTGTTATTATTGAAGATGATGTGTTCATAGGCGGTAATTGTGGAATTTTCGAAGGAACTATTGTAAAACAAAGAGCGGTTATTGCAGCAGGCGTTATTTTGACCGGTTCAACTCCGGTGTATGATCTGGTCAACGAAAAAATCTATCGAAAAACTAAAGATACGCCTTTAATAATCCCTGAAGGCGCGGTTGTTGTCCCCGGAACCAGAACCACACCTGCTCAATTTGCACTAAAGCATCAAATCTCCTTATATGCTCCGATCATTATTAAATACCGCGACAAGAATACCGATGCTGCCACAATTCTCGAAGAAAGTTTGCGATGAAGCGAATTCTCATTTGCGGGGCTAACGGGCTTCTCGGTCAACGTCTTTCACTTATGCTCAGCACCCAGACTGATTATGAAGTACTGAATACTTCCATAGAGCGTTCGTTTGTTTTTGATAATATTCTGTTCGATTACAACCAGTTGGATATAACAAAACGGAGCGACGTAAAAAGTCTTTCATCAAGCTTTCAGCCGGACGTGATTTTCAATGCCGCCGGTGTAACAAATGTCGATTGGTGTGAATCAAACCGCGAAGAGACATGGAAGGCCAATGTGACTGCAGTGGAAAATCTTATCGATGCAGCACGAAAGGTCAAAGCAAAACTCGTTCATGTATCAACAGATTACGTATTTGACGGCAAGAACGGCCCGTATGATGAAGAAGCTAAACCGCACCCCATCGGATATTACGGCAAGTCAAAACTTGCCAGTGAAAACGCCGTGCGTTCTTCTGAAATACCATATACAATACTTCGCACAATCGTTCTCTATGGAAGCGGGATCGGTGTAAAAACAAATTTTGCTTTGTGGGTAATTAAAAACCTTAAATCCGGAAAACAAATAAATGTAGTGGACGACCAAATTGGCAATCCGACATATGTAGGTGATCTGGCACTTGCAATGATCAAATCATTCGAGTTGAATCGCGGAGGCATTTATCATATCGGCGGCAGCGAACAACTGAGCAGATTTGATTTTGCTTTACAAACAGCGGATATTTTTAATCTGGATGCATCGTTGATCAAGCGTATTAAGACAATCGATCTGCATCAAGCATCACCCCGGCCGATGCTTTCAGGTTTTATTACTCTGAAAGCCGAAACGCAGCTTGGCATGCATTTCTTAAAAGTGAAAGAAGGATTAACATTACTGAAACATGAACTTCAGCATATCGGAAAGAATTGAAAAAGAAGGATAACAATCATGTTAGATTTAAAATTTATCCGTGAGAATCGCGATCTCGTTTGCGCTGGTGCTGAAGCAAAGGGCATCACCGTCAACCTCGATATGTTACTTAATGCCGATGAGCGGCGCAAGGCATTGATTCAGGAAGGAGATATCCTAAAAGCCAAGCGCAATCGAGTATCTGCTCAAGTAGGAAAAATAAAAAAAGAAAGCGGCAACGCGAGCTCAGTAATTGCCGAGATGGAATCGGTAAAAACTCGAATTCAGGAAATTGACAGCGAGATGCGCGAAGTTGAAAAGAACCTGAACACGCTGTTACTGACCATACCCAACATTCCCCATCCTTCTGTCCCGATTGGAAAATCCCCGACGGATAACAAAGAAATCTTTCGCTGGGGTGAAATTCCAAAAGTGGACTTCCCTATGAAACCGCATTGGGAGTTGACGGATAAATTCGGCATAGTCGATTTCAATCGCGGTTCGAAAGTCTCCGGTGCAGGATTTCCATTTTATGTCGGCAAAGGTGCCGTATTGGAACGCGCACTCATCAACTTTTTCCTCGATCAAGCAGCTCAACACGGTTACAAAGAAATTATGCCGCCTATTGTTGTCAACGAAGATAGTGCTCGCGGCACAGGACAAATTCCGGACAAAGAGGACTTAATGTACATTGTGGAACGCGACCAGCTTTACATGATTCCGACTGCCGAAGTACCGGTTACAAACTTCCATCGTGACGAACAGATTGCAGAGCATGATCTCCCCATTCGATATGCGGCATATACTCCCTGTCTCCGGCGGGAAGCCGGTTCATATGGTAAAGATGTGCGAGGCTTGAATCGACTCCATCAGTTTGACAAAGTTGAGCTGGTGAAGTTTGTCCACCCCTCAAAATCCTACGAAGAATTAGAATCACTGCGGCAAGACGCCGAACACATTCTTCAGCTTCTCGGTCTTCCCTTTCATACACTTCTCATGTGTACAGGTGATATGGGATTCACTCAAACCAAGAAATATGATCTTGAAGTATGGGCACCGGGACAGCAAAAATGGCTGGAAGTATCGTCTTGCAGCAACTTTGAATCATTCCAGGCACGACGAATGAATATCAAATTCCGCCCGGAGAACGGCGGCAAGCCGGAAATCGTTCACACTCTGAATGGATCAGGCCTGGCCCTGCCGCGCGTTGTTGCAGCACTTATAGAGCATTATCAAACTCCGGAAGGAAAGATCATTATTCCAAAGGTCTTGCATCAATACACAAAATTTGAAGTAATCGGATAATACAATTCATGAGGCCGCTGCTCCGCCTTAAACCGTATCTTCTTCGTTATAAAAAGACGCTCCTTCTCGGACTACTCACAGTCATAGGAAGCAATGTTTTTACGATTGCACAGCCGATGTTTCTCGGCAAAGCAGTGGATGAGTTAAAGCACGGCATCGAAACACATAACTACGTTACCAGCGACTTGCTGATGTGGGCCGGGCTGATCGTCGGTTTTGCACTAATCGCCGGTATATTCACATTTCTAACACGTCAGACGATTATTGTTGTATCGCGGCATATCGAATATGATTTGCGCAATGATTTTCTCTCTCATCTTCAAAAATTATCATATTCATATTTCCAGAATAAACCGACCGGCGATTTAATGGCTCATGCTACCAATGATATCAGCGCAGTCCGAAACGTTGTCGGACCGGGCATTATGTATCCATCCGATACAATCGTTACGTTAACATTTGTTCTATTTATGATGTTCATAAGCAACTGGCAGCTTACATTGATGGCCCTGATTCCTATGCCGCTTGTATCATTTACCGTATACAAGCTTAGCAAATTTGTGAACAAAGTATTTACCGCACGCCAGGAACAATTCTCGCTTCTTACTACCCGCGCTCAAGAGACTCTCTCCGGAATCCGCATCGTGAGGGCATACGGACGTGAAACATACGAAGAACAGCGATTCCGAAAACTCAGCTTTGAATACCTAAAAAAGAATCTTGTTCTCGCAAAAGTGCAGGCTATCATATGGCCTTTAATGTTTGTACTGGTCGGCTTTTCACTTGTCATCACCATCTACTTCGGCGGACTCAAAGTGATCGACGGACATATGACAATAGGCACACTCACAGCATTCACAGCTTATCTTGGTATGCTCATCTGGCCTATGATCGCTTTTGGCTGGGTTGCCAATATATTGCAGCAAGGCGCCGCTTCGATGGGACGTTTAGCAGCTATTCTAGATACTGAAGCCGAAATTAAAAATACTGAAGCAACAGATCATTCTATTGTAGACATTCAAGGTGCTATTGAATTCCGCAATGTTTCGTTTGTACATAAGAACACAACTAAACCGATATTGAAAAACATAAATCTTAAGATCGAATCCGGAACGACGGTTGCTGTCGTTGGTTATACAGGAACCGGAAAATCCACTCTAGTAAGCCTGATTCCGCGGCTCTATGATATTACAGGAGGAGAATTATTGATAGACGGAATCGACATCCGCAAAATTCCTTTGGAACTGCTGCGCTCAAATATCGGATTTGTCCCTCAGGAAACATTTCTCTTCTCAGAAACGATCTCAGAAAATATTCTGTACGGTGTCGATAACCACGATAAGGAAGGTCTAAATAAGGCCGCAGAAATATCCCAGATTGCCGAAGAGGTGATGAAATTCCCAAAACAATATGAAACTATTATTGGCGAAAGAGGAATCACTCTTTCCGGCGGCCAGAAACAAAGGTCAAGTATTGCCCGCGCTATTATGCGCAATCCAAAGATCCTGATTCTTGATGATGCATTGTCGGCAGTTGATACATATACTGAAGAAAATATTCTTCAACGCTTGCAGGAATTTATGGAAGGCCGCACAAGCATTATCATCAGTCATCGAATATCAACGGTAAAAAATGCTGATTTGATCATTGTTCTTCAGAACGGTGAAATTGTTGAACGCGGAACCCACGATAAATTGTTGGCAATCAACGGCATTTACGCCGATTTATACCGGAAACAGCTTTTAGAACAGCAATTGGAAGAGATGTAAAATTAAATTCAAAGTAAAAAGGTAAAAGGAAATAATATGGCTGACAAGCCTATGGATATTCGTGAACGAACTTTTCAATTTGGACTTGAAATAATCAAATCAATCGAGAAGATTCCACATACACGAGCGGGAAATGCGATTGCAAACCAACTGATCCGATCCGCTACTTCCATCGGCGCTAACGCACAGGAAGCTCTTGCAGCAAGCAGTAAAGCTGACTTCATCTATAAAACTAATATTGCACTTTGTGAAGCAAGAGAAACACAATATTGGATACGACTGCTAAAGGAATCAAAATTGATTGTTGAGAAAGAAATAGAGACTCTCTTCCAAGAGTCGGATGAAATCACAAGAATTTTCGGTGCAATCGTTAGCACAGCGAGAGAAAAGCGAAAGAAACGATGAACAATATTTCACTTTTACCCTTTTACTTATCACTTTTGACTTGAATTATGCAAGAAGAAGAAGTCTTAGGTAAAGCATACGATGCACAGCTCATGCGGCGGCTATTAAAGCACTTGAAGCCGTATCGCTGGCACGTCGTTCTCGGGATAGTTCTCAGTCTGCTCGTAAGCGCAATGGAAGCAGTACGTCCGTACTTCACCAAGATCGCAGTGGACACCAACATTGCGCAGAATGACAGACAGGGCTTACTCATTACAATCTTATTATTCCTGTCAGTTATGATAGTGCGGGGATTCCTGCAATATGCAAATGCATATCTGACACACTGGATCGGGCAGCGTACTATTTTCGATCTCAGGATGGAAATCTTCCAGCACCTTCAACGTCTTTCACTGAAATTCTACGACCGGAATCCTATCGGCAGACTTATCACCCGCCTTACCAATGATGTGGAAGTGCTTAATGAAATGTTTTCATCTGGTATCGTTATGGTTTTTAGTGATGTATTCACCATTATCGGCATATTCTACTTCATGTTCACGATGAATTGGAAATTAGCGCTTGTTACATTAAGCGTTCTGCCGTTTCTTTTCTATGGCACATTCCTTTTCCGGAGAAAAGCAAGGGAAACATACCGTGATGTCCGCATCCAGATTGCACGAATAAATACATTTATGCAGGAACACATTACCGGTATGCTTGTGGATCAAATATTTAATCGTGAGAAGAAATCCTACGTCAAGTTTTCGAATATTAATGCCGCACATCGCAATGCAAATATCCGATCTGTCTTTTATTATGCGGTTTTTTATCCAGGCGTGGATTTAATAGGTGCAATTGCCGTCGGCCTCATTATCTGGTATGCAGGTTATAACGCATTAGCAGGGGTTGTTACTGTAGGGACTGTGATGGCATTTGTCCAATTTAACGAAATGTTCTGGCGTCCAATTCGAGATCTGTCGGAGAAATACAATATACTGCAAACAGCAATGGCATCGTCGGAACGAATTTTTCAATTACTGGATGATAAAACAATTATTAAAATCCATCCGGCACCGCAATCGCTGGAGCATGTTAAAGGCAATATTGAATTTCGCAATGTCTGGTTCGCTTACAAACCGCCTTCCGATGAATCACAATCGCCGGATTGGATTTTAAAGAATATTTCTTTTTCAATAAAACAGGGACAGACAATTGCCATCGTCGGTCATACCGGTGCAGGAAAAACAACCATAATCAATCTCCTCAATCGATTCTACGATATTCAACAGGGCGAGATATTCATCGACGGCGTAAACATCCAGCTTGTCCATCCGCATGATCTTCGCAAACATATTGCTGTGGTTCTACAGGATGTATTTATTTTTTCCGGCGACATTAAAAACAACATCCATCTCGGCGATGAGATAATTTCTGAAGATAGAGTAAAAGCTGCCGCACGTATGGTCGGAGCAAATAAGTTTATTGAAATGCTGCCGAACTCTTACAACACCGAAGTAAAGGAACGGGGAGCGACAATGTCGGTGGGGCAGAAGCAATTACTCTCTTTCGCGCGCGCTCTAGCATTCAATCCCCGCATCCTCGTCCTTGATGAAGCGACGTCCAGCATAGATACAGATACTGAAATATTGATTCAGCAGGCAATCAAGAAAATGCTTGCCGGCCGTACTTCTATTGTCATTGCGCATCGGCTTTCAACCATCCAGAGAGCCGACAAAATCATTGTTCTGCATAAAGGTGAAATCCGGGAAATGGGCAATCATCAGGAACTTCTTGCGTTAAACGGAATCTACCGCAAATTATATGAGCTTCAATATAAAGAACAAGAGAGTAAGATAAATGGAAGATAAGCTTCTCTCCGATAGTACATTTGTTGTCGTCGATGTAGAGACTACCGGCCTTAATCCGACCGAAGACCGTATCACAGAAATTGCTATGCTGAAAGTAAAAGGCGGCGTTTTACAAGACGAATTTTCGACTTTAATCAATCCGCTCGTGCCAATCCCTCCTTCTATTACAGACCTGACCGGAATTGACAACCTGATGGTAGCAGATGCACCGACTGCCCGGGAAATAGCGCTAACCATTGCGGAATTTCTGGGCGATGCGGTGTTCGTTGCTCACAATGCACCGTTCGATTGGGGATTCGTTTCCGAAACAGCAATGCGTGAACGAGGTATCGAGCTTTTTAATCAGCAATTATGCACAGTTAAGCTGAGCAAAAGGATTTTACCGCATTTAACCAGCAAATCGCTTGGCCCCGTAACCTCTGCCTTAAATATTACAATCCCTGAACGGCATCGCGCTTCAGGAGATGCATACGCAACCGCGTTAGTACTGGTTAAATTTCTTTCTTATGTCCAGCGCAAACATGACATTCATATGATAAGTGAATTACTTCGTTTTCAAAATGGCTGGTCGCCGACAACTTCAAGATAGAAAAAACTCTTACTTACCCATACTACTCGACTTGCTCAACATTGATAGTATCTGTTGTTCCCTTCGCTAATAACGGCAGACCGGCTGTAAAAACAACAAAGTCGCTTTTTTCAACATACCCTTCCTGTTTAAGACGTTCAATAATTTTTTTAAATGCTGTATCCTGGTTGTGGATAAAGTCCTGACTTTCAATCCCACGCACACCCCAGACAAGGTTCAACTGACGAAGAATTCTTTCCTGACCTGTTACAGTAATAATCCTCGCTTCAGGCCGGTATTTGCTGATTCGTATTGCAGTTGCACCGGAATGTGTAATTGGTACTATCGCAGTTGCTCGGACCTGCCGTGCCAATACGCATGCCGCACGTGCTACCGCATCAAAGACATTCTCCTGCATTTCTGCCGGCACTTGTTTAATGCCGAGATGATCGTGCTTCTGCATTTCTGAACGACGAATAATATTATCCATCGTCCGGACAACCTCTACCGGATACTTACCTATAGATGTTTCTGCGCTCAGCATAACAGCGTCTGCACCATCAAGTACTGCATTGGCAACATCGCTTGCTTCTGCCCGTGTCGGCCGCGGACTTTCAACCATCGATTCAAGCATCTGCGTTGCAATAATAACCGGGACACCGGCTTCGTTGCATTTCCGAACGATCATTTTTTGAAGAATCGGTACATCCTCCGGCATCATTTCTACTCCAAGATCACCGCGGGCCACCATGACTGCATCACTCTCCTCGATTATTGCATCAATAGACTCGACCGCTTCTTTCATTTCTATTTTTGCAATAATAGGTACATTTAATTTCGTTTGCTGTTGAATAATCGATCGAAGATGCCGCATATCATCCGAGCACCGCACAAATGAAAGCGCTACATAATCAATTTCGTGCTTCAAGCCGAATTTCAAGTCCTCTATGTCTTTTTCGGTTAATGACGGTGTACTTAGCTTCACACCGGGAAGATTCATACCCTTATTTTCTTTTAGAATACCGCCCGTAACAATAACACATTCTATATCAGTTCCTGTCTTTGATGTAATCCTGACTGAAAGATTTCCATCGTCTAATAAAATAATATCGCCTTCTTTAACATCCTTCGGAAGCTCAGGGTAAGTTGTCGCTATCCTATTTGAGTCTCCAATAATATCGTCAATTGTGAATGTAATTTTTTTGCCTTCTTTTAATTCAACCTGCTTGTTCTTTAATTTGCCTATGCGGATTTTAGGGCCGCAGAGATCTTGTACAATCGCAACAAGTTCGTTGGCTCGTTTACCTGCCTCCCGGATGTTTCTAATTGCCTTCAAATGATCATCATGTGTTCCATGCGAAAAGTTCAATCTTGCAACATCCATTCCGGTGTTTATCAATTCCACCATACAATCAACGCTTTGCGACGCAGGTCCGATTGTGCAAATTATTTTTGTCTTGGCAAATGACTTTTTGTCTCTCATTCTTTATTTCTCGTTTCTTCCATTATGGATATAAGACATGGCAGTACTTCACCTGCTTTGCCTATAAGAGTTTCATTAACTATGTGCGATATTTCTGTCCGCTCGGTATTCACTTCCACGATATAGGCGCCTTGATTCTTTGCAGTTATCGGGAGACCAGCAGCCGGATATACTACCGCTGAAGTACCTACGGTAAGAAATAATTCACACCTGCGCGCAGCTTCTATGGCTGCTTCAAAAACACCTTCCGGCAGCATCTCTCCAAACCATACTACATCCGGACGAATTAGTCCATTACAGGATATACATCTCGGCACTTTTTTATCTTTTGTGACTTCGATATTTTCTGTAAATTTGCCGCATTCAACGCAATAACTGCGCTCGATATTTCCATGAAGTTCAAGTATCCGCTTACTCCCGGCACGACGATGCAGATTATCAATATTCTGTGTTACAAGTGTGAACTCCTTTACTAACTCTTCCAGCCGCGCAAGTGCTTCATGGGCTGCATTCGGTTTAATATTGTGAATAATTTTCCTGCGGTAATCATACCATTCCCACACCAATTCCGGATTACGCATAAATGCATTGAAATTGGCAAGCTCCTCCGGCTTTAACTTCGACCATAATCCATCCACTCCGCGGAATGTTGCCACGCCGCTTTCTGCAGAAATTCCTGCACCGGTCAAAACACACACCGACTCTACGTGCTTGAGTAACGATTGAAGTCTATCAGAGATTGTCATGGAATCGGTTCAAGAATTAATACATCTCTGCAAGTTGATTCTACAACAGAGGCCTGCATCGGCCGGATTTTATAGCTGCCGTTTAGCCAGAGCATAACTTGATCTTTATAGTGTTCCGAGAATACCTGGCCGGATTGGCCCGGTGGCAGGACCGTACGCGTATTATTGATATCCGCAAGATCGAATATTTGCCTCATCGACGGTCCTACAGCACTTTTATATGGGTGGTTAAGGAAATACTGCCCCACATTTACAGTCGCATGAGAACCTCCGACAGAAAATGGACCGATATTAAAAAAGCCGGCCAGTAATTTATTCGCACCAAAAATATGATTAAATGTTACTGTATGCAGTCTTCCCCATTGCCATTCTTTTAATTCACCGCCCAGACGTGCTTTTAGATCGCTTATTGCGTCCGATACACTTTTCCGGATGCAATCATCCCTCGTTTCGCGTTCAGGTGTTTTCAAATCATCAAACCACTCCGAATCCGGATTCTTTATCAAATACGACAGTGCAGAAAGCGGTGTGCTTGCAAGCGTATCATACAGGCTGTAAAGTCGATCGCCCATTTTATCATGAAAAGTATTGAAGACCATTTTGGTTGCTGTAGCCTGGAAAAGCGCAGTACTTACATCTTCTTTATGCATTTCATATGTCCAGTTACGATAATATTCCAGCATAACTTTTACATCCGGATCCGCTACCGTTATACTATCGTATGCATGGAGTATGTACGGAACCAGCTCACGTGCCTGTGTCGATAATAAATCCAATTGAAGCCGTTGAATATCTTCCATTGTAAATATTTCCTGTTCATTCAATACCTCACAAATTCGAGTCGACCGCCATGGAGATTCCCAATGGCTGGAGATGTGGTACAGATAGGAATCATCAATAATTTTATTATTTGCAGTAGCGATAAATTCTCCAGGCGGATTAAAAATATGCGGCATCTGATCGAAAGGGACAAATCCTTTCCAATCGTAATCATCAGTCCATCCTGGATACGGCAGTGTCGGTCCTTTGGTCTTTCTGATAGGCAGTTTACCGCCTGTACGATATCCGATATTGCCGTCTATATCAGCGTAAACAAAATTTTGTGCAGGTACTGCAAACATTTTCAATGCTTCCTGAAATTCCCGCCAGCTGGATGCTTTATTAATGCGATAGAAGGCACCCACTTCGTTGGACATTTCGTGTCCCACCCAACGCATTGAGACAAGTGATGTTAGAGATTGTGCCGTTGGTTCCATTTTATTTACAATCGGTCCTCTATGTGTACTATACACAGACAGCGCAATCGGCAACGATCCTTTTACAACAATCGTATCGACAACTTCAACAACCGGCCGCCATTCATCCTTGAATTTATAGAGAGTGGGCAGCTGCAGCGAATCGACCTCTTCGTAATAATAATCATTATCGTCCATCATTGCATTCGTAACTCCCCAGGCAATACGTTGATTCCTTCCTGCTATAATAAAAGGGACGCCCGGAATCGACATTCCGGCAGCATCGAATGTTGCCGCTGCGATATGGATCTCGTACCACCGTCCCGGCAGCATCAGCAGGAGATGCGGATCGTTTGCAAGAATCGGTTTTCCAGTCACGGTTTTTTTCCCGGAAATGGCCCATGCGTTGCTGCCGCTTTCAATAGCTTGTAAACCCATAAGCAAACGATATTCGCCTTCTGCATTAAAAAATTGCCGAAGGTCTTGAGCGATGTTTTTATTTTTCAATTTTTTATTAATAATGAAAGGCGCGTTATCCGGCCAGTATGGAAATATTTCTTTTGCTCTTTCTTCTCCAAATCGCTGAACCAGTTCAGCAAGGAGTAGATCAACCCACCGCGAATAATTCAATTCCCACGCCATTAACCGGCTTACAAGAAGCGAATGTTCGATAGTCCACAACTCCGGTTCGATTTGCAGCATATCAAACTCAATCGGATATTCGCCTTTATGCGTTAAAATAAATTGGTTTATACCATCAGCATATGCCAGCAATGCTTTTCGCGTGTCTTCATCGATATACTGAGAAAGTCTCTGTGCAAGCCTCCAAAAGCCGAGCGTTCGAAACATTTTATCTATTTTCAATGCAGGTTCACCAAACACTTCAGATAAACGGCCGCAGCCAGCCCGGCGCATTAAATCCATCTGCCACAATCGATCCTGGGCATGTGTGTATCCAACCGCAAAAAATGCATCGTATTCAGTCTGAGCATCAATATGAGGGACACCGTATTTGTCTCGATAGACTCTTACTTCATGTGTAAGCCCCTGCGCATGCACAGTCCCGGAAACTTTTGGAAATGACCGTGTCACCAGATAATAACCGATTATTCCAACGGCCAGCAGAACAATCATGATTGCTGCAACAGTCCCGATAATTCCTTTTTTTGTAATTCGCATGAATAATCCTTGTGTGTACAATAAAAATTCCGTTCCAACTAGTCTATTAATCGGAACGGAATAAGGTAAGCAAACTTGAAAAGCAGTGCAACTATCTTAGAATTTATGTGATAATGTGATATTTATTGTGTTTGTCGTTACCATTTCACTTGTTCTTGAAACTTGTCCTACACCCCAGTAGTAATTGTACCTGAATGTCTTCCAATCGCCAAGTGCATACGATACATTAATTGAACTGCCTTCATCCAGCACATAGCCGATTCCGGCTGTATAAACCATCTGATCATAATCCGAAGGATCATCCTTCCATGGAGACGGTTTCCATTCAATGCCGGCCCGCAACATTAATCCGATTCTCCATAATGAAACCTCGGCACCTCCTCGAAGATTCCATGTATCTCGCATTATCTTCTTAATATTTCTATTTTCCTGAATCAAATCTGAATTATTTGAGTCAAACTCCATCTCTGTCCAGTCAGTATATTCAGCATCGCCGGCAAGCAATAACCAATCCGATGGCTGTACTGAAATACCGCCGCTTAAAACCAACGGAGTAGTAATTTTGTATTTTGTATCTCCTCCGCCACTCGAGGCAAAAGCTGTAAAACCATCATCAAAATTACTTACACCATCGTCCACAAAAGTCTCGGAGATGTCATACGTTGTGGGAATACGCACTGTTGCGCCAACTCGGAATTTCTCCGGCTTGCGGTACATTAATCCAAATATTGCATTAAAACCGCTAAGATCACTTTCAATCGTACTTGTATATGTCCAATTCGCAAAGTTATCCGGGAACACCGTATATAAATTACGCGCATCGCTCTCCGTAAACTCACGATCATAGGAGTAGGAACCGGATACAAAGTTCAACGTAATACCTAAGGATAAATTCTGTTCAACATCAATAGCCCCGCCGAAAGACCAGTGATTAAGCCCTCCGCCTTCTAAAACTCTCCCTGTCTGTTGTACATTACCGCTTAGAATAGGATTCCACAAAGTATCGGTTAGATGGAGATAATAGGGAATATCACTATTGGCCAAATCTTCGGATTCCACAAGAGAACTCATTGGATTGAATCCATCAAATGATGCAACTGAAGTAAAATTTGCAACACGGCCAAATCCAAATGCAAATGTCAGTCCGCCGCGTGTTGTCGCAATAGGATAGACTATGCCTAGATTGTTAAGATTAATAGCACTGTTATTATCTGTGGTCTTACTGCCAAGGTACGTCACATCATTTTCATATCCTAAGCGAGACAACCCGATAGAAAATTCAAAACTCTTCTGCTGCGATAGGCCGGCAGGATTACCGAAGAGTGCCGAGTAGTCATCCGCAATTCCGACGATTGTATTTCCCATTGCTTGCGAACGAGCACCGACAGCAGAGCCAAATTGCGAAAATCTCAATACATCTTCTGCAAACTGTGCCCGGACTGCTTGAAGGCCTATTATTGATAGAATTACTAACCAATATATACGAGACGTTTTCATAGTATTACATTACTCCATTATTTCATATTCATTTTAACGCCGTGATCTGCCTGAACTGCTGCTGCGTTGATTACTGTCATCAGTCCTGGATGACGGTGCACTTTGCGGCGGACTTGTTCTTTGCGGAGCAGGTGTATGACTCGGTGCAGATGTATTCGAACGTGAAGATCGAACAGAAGAACTTGAACTTTTTCGTGAAGAACTCCGGCGTTGGGTCGCTGCTCCCTGCGATTGTTTGGCTTTTTGCTTGCTTTGAGTTCGCGATTTTTGAACACCTGACTTATTAGAGCTTCGTGTTGATCGACCCGTCGTAACTTTACCGGATGATTGACTTGGAGTAACAGCTTTGCTGCGGTCAGATCTCACCGTCTTGGAACTTGTACCGACTTCTTTCGTACCGGTTCTTGTGGCATTTGGAATACTGACACTTCCTCTGGTTGATCCCGAACGACTGTTATATATTGTTCCTGTTTCCTTGCTTCCAGAAACCGACGATCTCGTCACACCGCTGTTACGCCAGACATTTGAACCCCTTTGATAACCAGAATTTCGTGTCCCATAACTGTGAACATAATGATTATAATAATTATATGGTCCTATGTAATACCCATAACTCTGATATGGATACCAATAAGAATAATAAGGAGAGTATCCATAATACGGATATACCGGTGTCCACCATGGATCCCAATAAGAAGGATAATAGCGTCCGCCCCATCCCCATGAAATTCGCCAGGAAGGGTAATAATAGCTGAAACCCAAATAACTTCGCGGATGCCAATAATCATAATCGTCATAATAGTATTCATTATCATAATTCTGATCATCGGCAAGTTCTTCTTCCTGCTGGTAAGATGTATCTTCCTGCCGGTAGGATGTATATTCTTGCTCGTATGGTGATTCTTCGTCGTAAATTGTTGCCAGTCGAGTATAACAGCCTTGGAATAGGAATGTCACAAATCCCAGGCAGAATAAAAATGCAATAAATAATCTGATTGTTTTCATAATTGACCTCATATATTAGACTCTTAAAAGGAACTCAAGTTTCTTGCCAGCAATTATTTAAAAAAGGTGTCGAATTTTGCGTATTTTCGATACTTGCCGTATATACGGTCATCATCCGTATCTGAATTTGTCTACAGAACTAATCGTTACCGTCCATAGATTTAAACACTTTTATATACTGCAACTTTCGATTTGTTTATCAATAAGAATCCATCATCAGGATTGCTGAGACTAAGTTAAAATTCACCAATATAATCAATTTGGAGAGTTCGGTCCCCAACTCTTACATTATCTTGGTTCTTGGTAATATTTTTTAAATTAAAGCCTACAACAAGCCCTTTACCCCATGACCAACGAAAACCGAAATTGAGGTAGCCATTTCCTTTGCCTATTGCGTTCCCATGATTATCATTAACTCCAAAATCATATTCCAGCATAATTGAGATATCGTTGCTCAACGATTTTTCCACGCCAACAAACATATTAAGGTCTTCGTCACTGTCTCCACTTTCCAAAGATCTGTTTAATCCGCCATGAATACTGAGATAACCAAGAATTGTATAGTTCTTACTT
>CAZYAM010000040.1:16613-21497 GCA_964645575.1 uncultured Ignavibacteriaceae bacterium | reverse complement strand
ATCTGATGATCGCCTGCCCGCGCAAGGATTCTACGATTAGAGAAACTTCGGAAGATTTTCGATTAGACATTGAAATTTTGTGTTTGATATTTGTTTATTTATTTGATTATTAATTTTTTCAATAATAACGGATTAAAATCTTATGTAGGGGCACAATATATTGTGCCCCTACAGTATTTTTATTATTGCTGTCCCTTGGTGTTTGCTTTTAGTTTGAAGAAAAAGATATTAATAACATACTGTGTCGTAAATCTAAAAAATTAAGCAGAAATCTGTCGACCTAATCATATGTTATACACTTAAATGAAATGGGGATTTCTTTTTGCATTGCTTATTGGTTCGGGTTTTATCATATGGTTTGCGTTGTGTCTCAAAATTGTTACATTAAATGGAGATTTTCTAATAATTGAAAACTACAATCAAAAAGTTACGGTTCCACTTTCAAGCATCAATGGAATTAGTGAATCGAGACTTCTGAACCCAAAGACTATCAAATTGAATCTATATCCACCTTGCACTTTTGGAGAAAAAATAGTTTTTATTTCGAAATCAAAATTTTAAAATCCGTTTGGTCAACATCCAATTATTAAACGATTAAGAGAATTAACAAATCAACAATAATTCTCGGCTGCCGCCTAACCGTTAGAGTGCAACAGAATAAACTATCGATTTGCATGCAGAATTTGCATGGATTTTCGTATAGCAGCTTCATCAACAAGCCGGTTTGTAACATATTTATGCAAAACGCTGGAGATAAGCGTCTGATAGGGTATTCCTTCTTCGGCTGACCGTCGTTTGAGTTGCTCCAATACTGATTCGGAAATGCGAATGTTTATATTTCGAGTTTTCCGAATACGATCCAGTATTGCCTCAACCTTTTCGCGCTCTTTCTTAGGTACGGCACGGTAAGAATTAGCAGATCTTTCTATCTCTTGTTCATATTTATCGAGTTTGGTCTTCATTTTTAGTTTTCCCATACTTTTTATGAAATTTACGACTCGGGAACGCAGTTTTTAACACGATATTGTCATCGTTGTCCAATAAGAACGGTACCGCATGGATATATCCTTTTATCGGAATTATAAAAATTCTTTGTCCGGGTCGTTTTGGATGCTGTACTATTTCAACATATTTCTTAGCCAGGATTAATAAAGCTATTTCTTCAAATGATATCTTTCGTTTCTTTTTTAGCAGTGTGTTCTTTGTTTCATCCCAGATAATATCCATATATATAATATATTACAAATAGTATACATTGTCAATATCCTGTTGCACCTTAACTGCTTTAAAAATGAAAGAATTCGTCATAGAGCGGAAGGCCTAAAATAAAAACAGGCGATTATATAATCGCCTGCTGAATAATTCACATACAATACGGGAATATTCTTAATCGGCTTTCCGCTCGCCTAACTGGCGGTCGATCATCATTAAGCCCATTGATGCGCCGCCGCTCATTTCCAGCATGTTAATAATATCAGTTGCGTTCTTTTCTTCTTCTACCTGCTCATTAATAAACCACTGCAAAAATGTCTGTGATGCGTAATCTTTTTCTTTTACTGCGAGTTCGTAAAGCTTGTTAATGGATGTTGTGACTTTTTGCTCGTGTTCTAAAACTATATGAAAAATATCCAAAGGTGTCTTGAATTTCGCAGCCGGTTGTGCAATAGCTTTTAAAGTTACTTTTCCGCCGCGGTTGTACGCGTATTTAAAGAATTTCATAGCATGTTCTGTCTCCTCGTGGTACTGCACATGCATCCAGCCGGCAAATCCACCGAGATTTTCTCCCTCAAAATGTGCCGCCATCGAAAGATATATGTACGCAGAATAAAGCTCGAGATTGATTTGATTGTTTATTGCATCCTGTAAAGTCTTATTTAACATGAGTAGTCTCCTTATTGTTTTATAGTGGTTGTATTCTAAACACGTTGCCTTAATTTATAGTTCCTGAAATTAGAAGAAAGAAACTAATTGAAATCTTGGTAAAACGAAAGTATATTGATTATAGGTTAGATTTATTGCAATCTTGTAGAAAGCAGTAAAAGAAATATGCCAACGTACAAATATCGATGTAAATCGTACGGATACGAGTTTGAAGAATTTTAATAGATGTCCGCCGAAAAGCTGATTATCTGTCCAAAATGTGCTGGACCGTCGTTAAAACGATTGATGTCGAGCGGGGTGGGATTATTCTTTAAGGGTAGCGGTTTCTATTTAACAGATTATAAAAAGACAAGTTCCTCAATATCCTCTAAGAGCACGAAATCGGAATCCAAGGTTGAAACTAAATCAGGCCTCCGGCTGGGTGAAATGTCGTGCAAAATCGGATCCAATAGAAATATTATAGGAGAGAGATGGATTCTTCATGTCCTACTGTATTATGAAAACAAGAGAGAGAATAAAGCATATTATGCCCATAGATGAAAAACCGGTTGTCAGTGTTGCTGGAAAACAAGGGCCTTTTAATAACGTGATAAACGCGCTAAAACCAATTGATTTATCCTTTGCAAAAAATAAAAGCATTTTACTAAAGCCTAATTTGGGCAGGATAGCTAAACCCGAACATGGGTATAATACACATCCGTTAGCATTGGCAGCTTTAATAGAAATCTTCACAAAGGCAGGGGCTTCAAAAGTTGCAATAGGAGAGAGTCCGCTTGTCGGAAATGGTGCTTTTGAAGCATTTGAAAAAGGAGGCATTGTAGAGATTGCCGATAAATATGGTATTGAGCTGATTGATATGGATGCAAAACCTCCGGTAAAAAAAAATATACCGGATCCGAGAGTTGTATATGAAACAAAAATCTGCCGGGCTGTTTATGAATATGATATTCTTGTTTCAGTACCCGTTACTAAAACCCATATGCATACCGGTGTTACACTGGGTATTAAAAATTTAAAAGGATGTTTATACAGGCATGAAAAAGTAAGATATCATCAGCTTGAATATCAAAATACAAATTATCCCGAGAAAACGTTGGATTCTGCTATTTCTGATTTAGCAGCAATTTTGCTGCCCGACCTTACTGTCATTGATGGCTATATCGGAATGGAAGGCCTTGGCCCTTCGGGCGGAGATATCATTAAATCAGATTTCGCTGTAGCTTCCAGGCATCCTATGGGTGCGGATATTTTCGGATGTGTTTTAATGGGCATCGATCCTTCGTTAGTGGTTCATCTAAGATTGGTTTCGGAAAGAAATAGTTTTTCTCTCGATCCTTTATCATATTCTGTGTTTCCTGATGATTATCAAAAATTCATAGTTCCTTATAAACAACCGCCAAAAGATATTTCAGTAAAATTTAAAAATGTAAAGGTTTATGAAGAAGAGGCTTGCAGCTCTTGCCTGTCAACTCTTTTTTTATTTTTAAGGCGCTTTAAAGATGAAATGACGCCTTATTTACTGGATGATGGAAAGTTTCATATAGCAATAGGTAAAGGTGTAAAAAACGCAAAAGAGGGAACTGTATTTGTCGGTAATTGTACGAGAATCAATAAAAAAAATGGTATTTTTATAAAAGGATGCCCGCCTGTACCAACCCGTATTTATGAGGCAATTACAGGAATAGAACCGGATGAGAACGAACCTGAAGTTGAATAATAGACCTAAATCAATAAATAATTGCCCGAATAGCTAAGCAGAGAGAGAATATTTCGTAATTTAATCATATTAGAAATATAATAAGACAAGGATTATGTGCACCAGTTTGGAAGGATGTTGAATTTTTGCTTGGTTGGTCACCTATATTTTGTTTGACCAATATGCAAATGACAATGCTGCTTCATGGCGATAATTTTTTTATTCATAAAAACTTATTGTCATAGTTCCTCAATGCTCCGATGGAATCCAATTGAAATCCTGGTAAATCGAAAGTATATTAATTACAGGTTAGGTTTTTAGCAATAAAGCAGAAAGCAGTATAAAGTAATATGCCTACATATGAGTATCGCTGTAAATCGTGCGGATATGAGTTTGAAGAGTTTCAGTCTATGTCCGCAGAAAAGCTGGTTATTTGTCCAAAATGCGCCGAACCATCATTAAGACGGTTAATGTCAAGCGGAGTGGGACTGCTTTTTAAAGGCAGCGGTTTTTATTTAACAGATTATAAGAAATCGAATTCTTCCACATTTTCCCAAAGCCATAAATCTGAAGCGGAATCGAAGGCAGAATCGGAATCCGAACGGAAATCCGAATCGAAAACAGAATCGAAGTCTGAAACGAAGACTGAATCGAAATCCGAATCAAAACCGAGCTCGAAAACGGAAACGAAAACTCAATCTAAAACAGAGTCAAAGTCGTCGAAGGATTCATCTTCAGGGATGGATAAAAAGTAAAAAGTAGAAGTCAGAATTCAGGAGGTAAAAATCATTTTTTTCTATAAATCTCTAATCTGAAATCTGCAATCTAAAATCTAATTTACCACTTGCCGCCGACATCAAATCCTGCATCTTGAAGTGCACGTGCAGCTTCTGTAGCAACAGTCCGATTTTCAAACGACAGCCTGAAAGTACCGCCGCGTCCTTCACGGACTTTTAGTAATTCCATGTCCTTAATATTAATACTGCGATTTGCCAGCGATGAAGCGAGGCGTGCAAGTTCGCCCGGCCTGTCTTCCAGGAAAACCACAAGCTCTATAAGCGGAGTAAGATAGCCTTTCATCGAACGCGGAATGCGTGAGCGCAATGAGCGTGATGATTTGAATTCTCCCGACAATCGTGCCGGTGCCGAGTTTACCATAGATGCGATCTTATTCAATTGTTTAATGTAGATACCAAGCGATTTGCGTATCTCTTTTTGATTGGCAGACAGGATGTCTTTCCACATTTCAAAAGGACTTGATGCGATTCGCGTCATATCGCGGAAACCGCCCGCGGCAAACGCCAGAT
>CAZYAM010000040.1:0-16513 GCA_964645575.1 uncultured Ignavibacteriaceae bacterium | reverse complement strand
GGATGTCCGCCGATGAAGTTGCCTTCGGGAAAAAGTTTTGCTGCTTTTTTAACTAATAATTGTTTTACGCTTCCGGTATCGGTTACGATTGTCTTCGGGGAACAATTTTTTGCAACAAGAGGCAGAATCTTTGCAATACTTGAGATCGGTGCAGCAAGAATGACAAGATCTGCCGAACGAACCGCCTGCCGAATCGATTTGCCTTCCGTATCGATCGCGTGGCAATCCAGAGCCTGCTTGAGTACCTGCGGTTTATCTATGCCGGTAATCTGAATTGAAGGAAACCGCTGCTTGATTGCAAGCGCAAGCGACCCGCCGATAAGACCGACGCCTATGATTGCAACATTCTGAAATGGAAACTGTTCCTGTGATTTCATCTCATATACTCATGCGATGGAACGTTCGATAGCTTGAGCGATGATGCGGACTTCTTTCATCATCTGTGAAAACTGATCGGGATAAAGCGACTGTGCTCCGTCGGATAAAGCATGATCAGGATCATGATGCACTTCGACCATAATGCCGTCCGCTCCGGCCGCCACCGAAGCGCGCGCCATCGGGATTACCTTATCGCGAATTCCGATTCCATGCGATGGATCGGCAAAGATAGGAAGGTGGCTTTTTTTCTTTATGACCGGGATAGCGCTGATATCCATCGTGTTGCGTGTAGCGGTTTCAAATGTCCGGATGCCGCGTTCACACAAAATAACCTGTTGATTGCCGCCTGAGAGGATGTATTCGGCAGACATCAGCCATTCTTCGATTGTTGCAGCAAGTCCGCGTTTGAGCATCACCGGTTTTGATGTTTTGCCGAGATCTTTCAGTAAAATATAATTCTGCATGTTCCGTGCGCCGATCTGTAGAATGTCGGAATACTTTTCAATCAGGTCGATCTGGCTCTTATCCATCACTTCTGTTATGACTTTTAGATGATATTCATCCGCTGCAGCACGCATCAGTTTCAATCCGTCTTCGCCCAATCCTTGAAAGGAGTAAGGAGATGTGCGTGGCTTGAAAGCGCCGCCGCGTAAAATTTTTGCGCCTGATTCTTTTACGTGTTTTGCGATTTTAAATATCTGATCTTCATTCTCTACCGAACATGGCCCTGCCATGACAACAATTTCACGACCTCCGATCTTCACACCGCCGACATCAAAGACAGATCCCTCGCGTTTAAAAGCACGGCTGGCAAGCTTGAACGATTCCGTAACGCGTAAAACTTCCGCAACACCGGGCAAAAGTTCGATTTGCCTGTGGTCAAATTCAGGATGAACACCGATAGCACCCAAGACCGTATGCTGTACGCCGGCGGAACGGTGGATGTCGAATTTGTGATCGCGCAGAACGCGAATAATTTCTTCTATTTGTTTTTCAGCTACACCGGGTTCAAGGACTACTATCATAGCAAATTTTCGATTTTATGATTTAATAAATTCAGTTATTATTATATTTATTACTTACTAACTCCTTGACTCAAAGGCTCATCGGCTCATAGACTTATTTACTCGTCTACTTATCCATCATTCATACCTATCCAGTTTGAATTTTTCGCCCAGATAGAGTTTTCTTGCTTCGGGATCGTTGGCGAGAAACTCTGCGCTGCCGGATTTTAGAATTTTTCCTTCGAAAAGCAGATACGAATGGTCGGTAATCGACAGCGTTTCATGAACATTATGATCCGTGATCAGCACGCCGATGTTTTTTTCTTTGAGTTTCTTAACGATCTGCATGATATCTTCGACAGCGATGGGATCAATTCCGGCAAACGGCTCATCCAGCAGAAAGAATTTAGGATCTAATGCCAGAGCACGTGCAATTTCCGTTCTTCTGCGTTCGCCGCCGGAAAGGACGTATCCCAGATTTTTTGAAAGATGCGTTAATCCGAATTCTTCCATTAAGCGGTTGCACTTTTCTTCCTGTCCTTTTTTCGAAAGCGATGTGGTTTGAAGAACTGCAAGTATGTTCTCCCGTACCGACAAACGCCGGAATACCGAAGCTTCTTGCGGTAAGTACCCGATGCCCATCCGTGCTCTCTGGTACATCGGCATCGTAGTAATTTCATTGTTATCAAAAAAAACCCTGCCTTCGTTCGGGCGGATCATTCCGACTATCATATAGAAAGTGGTCGTTTTACCTGCGCCGTTAGGGCCGAGCAGACCGACAATTTCTCCGCGCTGCACTTGTACTCCGACGTGATCAACTACCGTACGTTTCTTATAACGCTTCACTAGGCCGTCGGAACGAAGTGCTATCTGTGTATCTGTCGGCATCTCAACTTCGGCAGACAGATGACTGATGAATGGGTTCATGCGTTGTGACATCGAGCGGTTTGCTTTCGTTTTTACTGATGGAAAGATCCGCGCCGTTCTTTTAGCAGATTTATTTATTCGTTTTGCCATTTTAATCGTTGATTATTTTTAATCCATGACGTTTTGGACGATTTTCGAAAAGGCGAAAACCATCTAGATTATAATCCGCTTCATGATTCAATATCATTTTTTCCGGTAAATATTGTCCCTGTACGCCGCCGATTACTTTTATTCGATCCACTTTACCTTCGATAAAATCGATTATAATGCGATCTCCGCTTGATTTATTAACACCGTTTGGCTCATTATTATCGAACAAATAATAAAGGCTTGTTGCATTTCTCTGAACATCTATTTGTTCCAATTTATCAGCACGAAAGTACATTGTCAACTCCCGGCCTGTCAATTGGTTGAATCGATCGGTTAACATCGTGTCGGCGCGGGAAATTGCCGTCGCACGGTACTTAACCCGGAGATTTCTCAGCCTTTTATCCTCCATTGTGACTCGGATGGAATCGCCGGTAATTTGATTTTCCCCGCTCCAAATGATCGGATTCGTCTGCAGTATAATCTTGTCCTTATGTATATAGTATGTTGCTGTACCGCACCGCGATGACAAATCGCTTTTCACCATTCTAACGTTGTCTATGGCAACGAAGCACCCTGTTGTATCTTGGTAAGACTGCATAATTCTACTTTCCACCACCATAGTGTCTATAATTCCGGCCGAAGATGTGTCTATCCTCACTAACCGCGGTTCTTTCATTATAAGAGTAAATTTTTGCCGTTCAAAATGAACAAGTGAGTCTCCGAAGATATTGACGGCATTAGCTTTCTCGAATAAATGCACATTGCCGGTGGCGATTGAGCGGGTATCGGCTTCAAAATAATTCATCGTGTTGCATGTGATAATGGAAGATGTATCGGCAAGAACGACATGATCCCAAAAAAGTGTACGTTTTTCATCGATAAAATATTTCGCATTTACTGCCGTAAGAAAGGTTTTGCCGCGTTCTAATTCCACTCCATTTTGTCCTTCCATCATCCGCAGGTCGCCGTAATAGATGCCTTCGTTCGACCGTATTGTGACGCTGTCGCGTATAACTTTAACATTGCCGTATAATTCGATTTTATTTTGAACAATATATCTAAGTGCCCGGTCGCACCATACTTTTACCAATCCACCTTTGGCAGGGAACTGAACGAAATGAACATTGCCGATAAGCTCGCGGACTTCTTCACCGTTTTGTTTCATGCCCCGTAACTGGTCTGCATGCCGCAGGTCTATAATGCTGCTCTGCTGGGCGGATAAACGGCATATCCATAAAGAAAGCATACTCAGGAATATGTAAATAAAACGGCGCTGTATAGCTGTTTTCATTCTGTTTGCGATTGACCTGTAACTCGAAAAATTCGATAGTTATTTAAGCCTTGGTCGGATTCGAATCCGTGTCCCTGAAGCCTGTCTTTTTTGGTTGTTATTCGTACAAATGCAGGAGTATAGATAAGCTGGCGGTCGTTATCCCAAAAAAGTTGTTCGGTCATCATATGCGACGAATCACTTGAGACAACTACGACATTTTTTTGAGCTTCCAAATTATTTGTCATTTCGTCGACAGTTCCTTCGTTGCTTGTCAGCTCTGAAGTCTGAATGCCTTTTGTATTAAAGAAACGTACTTTGACTCCTTGACTTAAATATGTTTTTTGATCCGACTCGAATACACGGATATATCCGGCAAAAATAATTGCGGTAATCCGGCCAGAATCGGATACGGTAATCGTGCTATTCCAGCTTTCCTGCTGCGGGAGTGTCCGGCTGTCGACTGTGGAGATTACGGATGGCTTAATTTTTTCTTCGCACCCTGTAATCATAATTAAAACGGCGCAAAGCAGAAGGTACCAGATATCTAATGACTTCATGTAGAAGAATCTCCGCGCAGTCCTGCCTCAACCAGACTATGAAGGTGGAGAATTCCGACCGGATGATGATTTTTGTTTACGACAACAAGTTGAGTGATTTTAAAGGATTCCATCACCTCCAATGCCTGAGCGGCAAGAATATTTTGGCTGATGGTTTTTGGATTTTGTGTCATTACCTGGCCGACTTTAAGATTCAAAATATCGATTCTTCGCTGAAGAAGGCGGCGAAGGTCGCCGTCGGTAAGCATACCGCAAAGGACGCCGGCATTGTTTACAACACATGTGGCGCCTAAACGTTTAGAACTTATTTCCACAATGGCATCAGATACGGACACATTCTCATTCACTACCGGTATATCGCTGCCTGTGATCATCATCGCATCGACCTTTAAAAGCAATTGTTTGCCGAGATTGCCGCCCGGATGGAACATTGCAAAATCTTCTTTTGTGAAATTACGTTTTTGCAGGAGCGTGATAGCGAGCGCATCACCCATCACCAGTGTGGCTGTTGTCGAGGAAGTAGGCGCAAGATCGTACGGGCATGCTTCCTCTTTCACGCTGGTGTCAAGAACGAGATCACTTTGCTTGCCTAGAGGGGAATTCGAATTGCCGACCATCGCAATCACTTTCACACCGATTTGGCGAAATCGGGGCAGAAGCTGGCGCAGTTCCACTGTATCGCCGCTTTTTGATATGCATATCACTATATCATTGGGCGTTACCATTCCTAAATCGCCATGCACAGCATCCGAAGGATGCATAAATGCCGAAGGTGTTCCGGTAGAGTTCATTGTTGCGGCAATCTTGCGTGCAATAATGCCCGACTTTCCCATACCGGTAATAACAACACGGCCTTTTGCATTAAAGATTAGATCAACCGATGCAGCAAAATTTCCATTGATATGTGATTCAAGAGCTGCAATGGCTTCCGCCTCAATGCGAATAATTTCTTTCCCCTTTTGGATAGTAGCATCAGCGTTCATAATATTCTCAGATAACTTCTATTTTTTTAAAATTAAATCGATCACTTCCCTAACAGCGCCGTTTCCGCCGCTGTGTGTGCAAACAAAGTGAACCCGCTTTTTTACACTTGGAACGGCATCTGATGGAGAAGCTGAAAAACCGACACGTTCGAGCACCGGCAGGTCAAATTCGTCATCGCCTATGTATGCGACCTCTTCGTCCGAGAGTTTCCATTTCGCTTTGATATGTTCGTATGTTTCCAGTTTATTTTCAAGATTTTGATGAACTTCCGTAATATCCAATTCTTCTGCGCGCTTCGTAACAATATTTGATACACGTCCGGTTATAATTCCGATTTTAAAACCGGCGCGACGGAGTTTTGTAATTCCGTAACCGTCCTGTATGTTGAATTTTTTAAACTCGTCTCCGGAATTGGATAAATAAATACCGCCATCGGTCATAACACCGTCAACATCGAGTAAAAGGAGTTTGATTTTGTGAAGCCTGGATTTGATTGATTGCTTGCGCGGCATAAGGAATTAATCCTGCAGTTTCTTGATAAGATTGTCTATTGCTTTCACTTGCTGCACGAGTTCTTCCAGCAATTCTAAATTTAATTGACAGGCTGAGTCACTTAACGCCTGAGCCGGATTCGGATGTGTTTCAATGAAAAGCGCATCGCATCCTGCGGCGACACCGGCGCGGGCGATCGGAAAAATAAATTCCGGCTGGCCACCGCTTTGATTTTTTTCACCGCCGGGTAGTTGCACGGAATGTGTAGCATCCAGAACTACAGGATATCCTGTCTTTCGCATTATTGAAAGAGAACGCATATCCACAACAAGATTGTGATAACCGAACGCAGTACCACGTTCCGTTAGAAGAATTTTATTGTTTCCGGTTGCTGCGATTTTTTCTGCGGCAAGATACATGTCGTCCGGTGCAACGAATTGACCCTTCTTGATATTTATAATCTTGCCCGTTTTTCCCGCTGCTTCCAGCAAATCCGTCTGCCTGCAAAGAAACGCCGGTATTTGCAGAATGTCGACAACCTCCGCGGCTATCCGAGCTTCAGCAGGAGAATGGATATCGGTAAGAACCGGTACGTGGAATTCTCGTTTCACTTCTTCAAGAATTTTTAATGCTTTTTCTTCTCCGATCGTTGTGAAGGAATTACCGCTTGCACGGTTCGCTTTTTTATAGGAAGACTTGAAAATAAAAGGCACCTGCCGTTTTTCTGTAATAGAACGTATAGTTTTCGCAGTCTGGAGAATCATTTCACGATTCTCAATAACGCAAGGCCCGGCAATGAGCACCAATGGATGGTTGCCGCCGATTTGAATTGAGCCGACCGATATGGTTTTCATTTCAGGAGTATTCATAGTGCTGCCGATGTGTTTGTATTGAAAAACATACGAAAAAATGGCAGAACAATCAAAGAAACTCATTTTACACAAATCCTTGCATATACCACCTAATTGCATTATTTTTAATTCGGTTAAGCATATTATGACGCTCCAAGCATACGCAAAAATCAATATTGGGCTTTATATTCTCGGGAAACGGTCGGATGGTTATCACGACCTCGAAACGATTTTCCACGAGATCGATATGTTCGATGAAATAATTTTAGAGCCGCATAAGACGTTGGAGATGAGCGCCGATTCCATTCTCGTTCCGGTCGATGAAACTAACCTCTGTCTGAAAGCCGCGAGCATCCTGAAAAAGGAACGCAAGGTAAAAGAAGGAGTAATGATTGATCTCAAGAAAAACATACCTGTCGGTGCGGGATTAGGCGGCGGCAGCAGCGATGCTGCGGCAGTTCTTCGCGGATTGAACGAACTGTGGAAGTTGAAACTGACTGATGATCAACTACGCACTATTTCAGGGCAAATCGGTTCTGATGTTCCATTTTTTATTGAAGGCGTAAATGCGTACGCCAGCGGACGCGGAGAAATTCTAGAACATTTTCCTTTAGATATACCATTCTGGATAGCAGTTGTCACGCCGTTGATTCATATTTCGACCGAGTGGGCGTATAATCATATTAAGCTGCAGCGTAATGGTCAAGGATCTGAATTACGAACGAAAATTGCGAAACAGTTGTCGAATCAAAAAAAACTTTCATCGCTTATACAGAATGATTTTGAAGAATCTGCTATAAATGTCTATCCGGAAATCGGTCGTCTCAAAGAGAGACTGAAGGAAGGCGGGGCGGTGTTTTCATTAATGAGCGGAAGCGGTTCTTCCGTATTTGGTTTTTTTGAGAGTGAAAAGAAAGCTCACGATACGCTCGAATCATTCCCGAAAAACTACCGAACGTCCCTAACAGCGCCGAAATTTAAACCGAGCCGTTAATCTCTCGCTGACTGAGCTTTGAAATCCGTCCCCTACATTGCATTTTTTTTAACGCTTCAGGTTTTTTCCGTTGTCTATTCTCAAAATAATACAGAAAGAAGATCAGAGCGTATCCCTGTTGATACTGCTGCAATTAAAAAAAAAATACAGGATGAGAAACAGATGTCCGTCGTTCGTGATTTTAGCAAATCGATAGATTCGACAGCGCTCGTTTCTCAGGATACAACAGTCATCGATTCGGTTCTTGTCCGATTTATTCCCGGTATGGGTCAAATCACCGATGATATTGATTCGCTCAGTATATTGTATCAAAAACAGTTTTTATGGAGCGATGCAAAAGTGATTGGTGATCTTATTTGGAAATTGCCGGGTTTTTTTTACCGTGATTTGGGCGAAGCAGGTAAATGGGAGCAGCTTAATGCATATGGAATAGACGGGCGTGGTATAGGTATTCTCTTGGACGGACGGCCGATGAACGATCCTGTGACCGGCACTTACAATTTCTCGGACTTGCCGCTCGAATTTATCGATTACACTGAAATTATTTCCGGAACCGCTTCAATATCAGCTGCATCTGACGCAGCCGGTACAACGCTAAACTTCATTTCACGTTCGTATAATAGTTATCATCCATTTACAAAACTCCGCTTTGTTCAGGATCCGAAAGGGACATTGCTGACCGATGGGCTTTTCACTCAGAATGTCGCACGTGGTTTGAATCTTATGATCAGCTTTACACGGCAAGTCTCCGATGGGCGTTTTTTCAATGCTGATTTGGATGCATGGAATGTACGCACTCGTTTAAGATATAATGTTTCTGATAGACTAAATATTTCACTTACAGACTTCTATACTAAAGCAGGGAACGGATTAAACGGGGGTGTGGATATGTCGAAATCAACGGACCTCGATGAAGCAGGTGCAAGAGTTGTCAGTAATTCTGCATGGGATAAGCGCTCGCGCAGGGATGTCACGTTGAGTACCATTGCACGTATTTTCTCCGATTCCTCTTCCGCAACACAGGCTAATGTATATTATACCGCATCGGAACGAGAGTATAATTATACATATATGATTGATGATTTTACTCAATCATCTTTTTGGGGTGTGCATCTGCGACAGCATATTAACCTAGATTTAATTAAATGCATAATCGGCGGATCATGGGAACAGCGTAAGAGTGATTCCACTGGAATACTTGCATCGCATCTCGAGTCTGAGCATTCTCTTTATATGCAGGCAGAGATGCGGTTAACGGATATTCTTGTGCCGTCTGTATTTTTGCGTTCGACTTCATTTGACGGTGAAAGTTCGCTGAGTACGGGCGCGGGAGTTAAATCGGCAATTGCAGATTGGCTTGCATTGTCTGCCGATATCTCGTGGTTTGATAGATACCCGACATTACAAGAGCGATACTGGAATGATTCGTCTTTTTTCCGCACAGGCGAAATCCGGAAAGAACAACATGCATTTTTCCGCGGTGGATTCACTCTCAGGGCCGGATCGAATCTCGATATCAGTCTTGAGGGTTTTAAACGGGATGTGGATCAAGCTATCGTTTATCTACCGGCAAAGACTGCAGGTGGAGCTCCTGCCGTTAATATCTCAAATATTCAAAAAGTTGCGATACAGGGTATTAATGGGAGCGTAGATTTTCATTTTCACAAATTTGAATTTTACGGAGTCCTGACGTTAACGGACTATAAGGAAGCCGATACATTAAAAACTCTCGTTCCGGATATTATTCTTGCCGGTGAATTGAGTTATCGCAGCACCTTCTTTAAAGATAAGCTTGATGCAAAGTTTGGTGTGCGCTCGCGGTTTTACGAGCGGCAGCAGGGTATGCAATTTGATCCACGAACGCTTTCATATGTTCAATATAATAAAACCTTAGGACGCTCGACTACCCTCGATATGTTTATGATACTTAAGATTGGCGATGCCCATCTCACGGTTTCATGGCAGAATATTCTGGATGCGTCATATATACTTTCTCCGATCTATCCAATGCCGGGAAGATTTTTCAGGCTCGGTGTGAATTGGGTTTTTATGGATTGAGGATATATGCAATAGATGGAATGAGTAATGGTATATGAAGGAAAAATTATAACGATCTTCGGCAGCTCGCGCCCGAACGAGGGTGATGAAGAATACCGGCTTGCGTATGAAGTCGGGAAAAATCTAGCCGCAAGCGGATTCACCGTCTGCAACGGCGGGTATTCCGGTATTATGGAAGCATCTGCCAGGGGAGCAAAGGAGGCGGGCGGCAAAACGATCGGCGTCACTTTTAAAAACAATTTCAGGAAGGAAGCGAACCGCTGGATCGATGAAGAAATTTTTAAATCGACGCTTATCGAAAGGATGCTGAAGCTTGTTGAACTGGGCGATGCCTACGTTATACTCAAAGGAGGAACAGGTACACTGCTCGAATTTGCCGCTGTATGGGAATTTATCAATAAAGGATTTTTAAAAGAAAAACCGATCGTGATTGTCGGAAATTTTTGGAATGATGTCGTTGAGACAATGCGTGAAGAATTGCTCTGGGAAGGCGTGGGTGATTGCACGAAATATATTCAACGGACCTTTTTGCCGGAAGAATGTACAAAATTGTTAAAAAAACATTTTACAGATTTACCTGCATGAGTCTGCAGTAGCAATGTATTATTTAGATTTTTTCAAAAGAAAACTGTATTGCTTCTGCTATTTCTCGATAGAATTTATTTCAGCAAAACGAGTTTCTTTGTTTCTGTAAATGTACCAATCTGCCCGCCAGAAATCGGACGGGCAAGCAAACGATAAAAATAAATTCCACTGCCGACATTCTGTCCCTGAGCATTTTTCCCATCCCATTCAACTGCGTATGTTCCAGGTGATTTCACTTCATTGACAAGTGTTTTTATTTCTCTACCGAGTATGTCGTATATTTTCAATTGCAGGGATTTCATTAATGAAATCCCTGCGGATGGAACCGTATATTTAATCGTTGTCGTCGGATTGAATGGATTGGGATAATTTTGCGATAGATGATACTGTAAAGGAGAAGCTTGAGTTTTAATATTGACAGCAGTCAAAAGTTGTGAAGCGTCTGCACTGTCCAGAACACCTATAAAATTTCCTTTATAATTAAAGACTTGAAACTCGACTTTTTTTGCATTATCCGGAATTGTTATTATCTCGTTCAATTGAACTTCCATGAGCGGCGAAACATTATATTCCTGTCCTTCGGACAGTACCTGATCGCTTTCATCCAAAAATACAACTTTTGCGGTGCCTTTATGAAATATGCCGTATACTGCAGATATAATTTGACTTGATGAATTGTACGACAATCGATTGGCAATCGCACCGGTTGAGTTTACATCCAGAATTGGAGCCCTGACTTTTGCCGCCCACCAGTTTTCCGTAAATGTATAGCTTCCACCCTCTGGCGCAAGATCGACGAGTGGGAATTTCACTTCAATTTCCATATATGTCGGCATATTACTTACATATACTGTAATCCGTGCGCTATCCGGATAATGTGCTCCTTCATATATTTCAAATGTTTTTGCAAAAACAACTGTATCAGAAAGAACAGCATAGGCAAGCCAGCCTTTGTCTGGATCGGCAAAAACTTTTTTACCGAAAGGAGCCGTAGGATAAAATTGAACACCGTAAATGCCGTGTGCGATTTCTCCTTTCCAGGCATTACTGGAACCGTCGTTTAGAATTCCACTTTTTCCATACACACTCGATGGATTAAGAGGGAAATAAGCCCAGAAATTTTCATAATCGGTTTCACTTGGATGATTAACAATAGATTGAGTAATAGACCACATGCCCCAGTCAGCTGTACTTGTGCCTTGGTTAATTATTGTCTGATCCATTTTTACATGGCTGGAGTTGGGATATATTGTGGCTCTGCGTTCAAACTGAATGTCAGAGGCGATCCATTGTTCGACAGGACTTGTAACAAGAACGGAAACCGAATCGTTAGATGTGGAATCCGCCTCAAAAGGATAATTCCCGTAATCAAGTGTCGGAGGAGGCGGCCATTGGTTGGGCCATCGATATTGTGGTGAAGGCCAGGTTTTATATCCGCCGAAATTGTGATATCCGTACTGCGCAGGTGTATACGTTTTACCGAGTTCGGTTGTGTTTATATAGATGGAAGGCAAATTGCCTAAATCGTGCTGCATCACACGGCCGCCGATAGCCGGTACTGTTGCGATGGTTATAAATTCATTCTGCATTACAATACTGTTCCATCCCCATTGATTATAATTGGAGATAGAATGAAGAGAAACGCCCGTTGTCTGAGCATTTAAAAGCGCAGAGCCTAAGCAAATTGCTAGAATGAAAGCCGTTTTATTTTTCAATTTTTTCTTTCAAAGAATGATTTAATATTATATAAGCAAAATCTACATAAGATTTTCATAAACTCAAAATCCGGTAGTGTCTTAGTTTTGTGCAGTCAGGACTTACTTGTCCGCTATCTTATTTGGCGGAGGCCCTGACCGATATGAACTCTTTCATTTAAATAAATCCAGTCTAGTTATAATTAAGTATCGGTCATTTTTGTTGCCGCAATTTTATCAATTTGTTTGTCCTGAATTTTTGACAGAAACAGAATCGCACAAATCGAACCGATCAATGCAAAAAGCATATCCGATTGGGTATCCCATATATATCCCTGCGTTCCTAAAAAAGCATCAGCAGATTGCTTTGATATAGCAGCAATTAACCATTCTAAAAGTTCATATATGGCGCTGATAGCAACACATACACATACTGTAACAAATGAGAGCCACATTCCAGGTTTGACGATTTCTTTTCTAATAAAAAGCTCTCTTGCTATCAACGCAGGAACAAATCCCTGAGCAAAATGCCCAACCTTGTCGTAATTATTGCGGGTTTGATCAAATACTTCTTTAATCCAATTAAATACCGGGACTTCTGCGTATGTATAATGCCCGCCGATAAAAAGAATGCAGCAATGGACTAAAATTAGAAAATAAGTCAAATCCGAAAATCTAAACTTTTTGAATGTGAATACCAGAATAAAGAATCCCGCAACAGCAGGAAATATTTCCAGAAACCAAGTGAAATAATCATGTGGAGCAATTCCCGACAGGATCAATCCGATAAAAAATAGTCCTATTAGAATCCAGTATTTTGTCATAATTGCTAAATCCAGTTTTATATATTCAAATTAATCCAAAACAAATTGCTATAAAACTTGGCCCATTTATACAGCCATGTATTATCACTCCGGCCCATGAATTTTTTGTCCTTTGGACTATATATGATTGAATAAAAATCAGAGGTATCAAAGTAATTAATAATTGCCAGCCGAAAGCGAAATGGAACAGTCCCCATCCAAAGCCGTGAACCAGCCAGGTATATTTTCCAAATGCAATTTCCTGTCTGGGCAGCATCACTCCTCTCCACAGTAACTCCTCTCCCAATATATTTAAGATCCAATAGGGAAGCCAGATTAATAACAGCCAATATCTTCCGCTGGTTAATGGTTTAAAGGACATGAAAGCCGGTGTATGGTCAAATTGGCCTGTCGTTAATTCAAGAATTTTCATTATTAAACCGCTGAAGGCGCCAATAACAATTAAGCCGACGATGCTCCATACTAATTCACCTGTCGTTAATTTTCGGAAACGCAATCTCTCTTTCCAGGTATCTTTAGAAATTTTATAACCTTCAGATTTTAAGATTAAAATTGCAGTAATAATCAAAGGTGTAAAGATTCCTAATCCGGCCACAATAAACCAAAATAAGATTGATTCTTGTCCTGTTATCTTGGTTAAGTAAGGAATAAGATATTTCGTCAAGCAAAGCACTAAAATTGCCGCTGGAATGTAAATTGCGAAAGAACCTGGAAGCCCGAGTTTTTTCATTTCTGTCTTTAATTCCATTTTATTTGGTTTCAAAAATCAGGCTGCAATACCTTTTTTTCAGCAAAATAGTATTGAGTTTTGGGAATAGAAGCAAGAGTGTAGAGAGGAGGATAAAGATGTGAAAAGGAAAGACGTTTGTCGTCCATATATTAAAAATAGGATTCATTTTAATACGTGTTATGCGAAGTGTTGGGGAGAATCCGTAATGCAGCTATGTGTAATGCGACAAGACAACTCCATTTCTGCGGATTACGTAAGTAAACATGCCAAAAATGCTCGAGTGAATGTTGATCTCATAAGCAGTTTTTCCCTCGTTCTTGTCGACTTCAAAATTATGAATACTGAATGATCCATAGTTTTTTCGTTGACATAATACGATTATCGTATTTTACATGTTCTCTGCCGGTCCATAAACTGGCGAATATTTCGAATTCGTATCCGTTTTTCTTAACAATGTATTTCGGCATAATCAATTCCTTGGCGACATTTATATATTTCCCTGAGTAAAAGTGATGCAATTGTCCCGCTTTTCTCTCAATTATTTCATTGATAGTAATATTTCTCTGCCAAATTCCATACATTCGCCGCGTTTAAGATTATCATATTCTTCCATGCCGGGGAAAGACATCATTTGTTTCCGAACATCAGGTTCCATCAGTCCCCAAGTAATACGTCCCAGAAATACTTTTGAAGGTGCATTTGCAGCTTCTGTTAATTTAATAAGATGATTATCGAAGAATTTTTTATACTGTTCCGGTGTAACCGGTTGTCTCATATTTCCGCAAACAGCGAATAATCCTTTGATTTTATTTTTAATAATCTCTTTATGTTTGGTTAAATATTCCTGTAATTCTTTTGAGGTTTCCCCGCCCCGTATTGATCCCCCTACAATAATATATTTATATTTAGACAAATCAGGATTCTCACGAACGTCAAATACATCAGCAATGCCATTCATTCCTTCGGAAATCCAGACACTTGCGTCGCGCGAAGTTCCGCACCATGTACCATACAATATTGCCCATTCAGTATTATTGGCTGTAGGGTAAAATTCCAGAGCCCATATTTTCCGGGGGATCAGCAATGTGCCGATTGTCAGCAGGCTCGCCTTAATAAAATCTCGTTTTTTCATAATATTAACTCTAATATTTTTATAGTTTATTTTTATTGAAGGTCAATTTAAAATCACGAGCCATATTTATGCCAACGTCTGCGTGTATGGCCCGTTGCGCAATCTGAGTGATTCCATTATTAGATAATAATGTAAAGAAAAGTGCGTATCCTCGTAAATCCACGACCAGCAAATCGTCCCGGTTTATCAGGGTGTTATAAATGCTGATAACTGCCGGCTCTCTTTACTTTATCTATTCACAGTCCTTGAAATCTTTATAAACTAAATGGATAGAATTAAATACGTTATTAATGTGAGGCAATGCTTATATGTTTTAATCTTACACTCATACAGTATGTCCGATAAGGCAATGAGGATTATATTCCCATCCACTATAGCAAACCATGGCGCGGAACGGATTGTTCAAAATCCGATATAACCATCATAATTCATAAATATTGTTAGAAAATACTCGTTAATAGGAAGTAATTTCTTTTAATTTAGCAAAAAACCTTTTTTTTCTCTCTGAATTTATTTTCCAGTCTACAGGTACGCTCTGAAAGCCTGATTCATATCCTTCTCCATCAAATCTATAATCAAAAAATCCCCATGAAGCATATGTTTTTATAGCCGAAAGTAGGTTATAAGATTCCCTATCAAAATTGTAATGGTCGTCTTCATTGAAAATTATTGGTTTGGGAATGTAAGAATCGGAAAGTCTGACTTGATCAACCAGCTTTGTTATACCAGCGGGTGAATTTATTCCATTTCCATGAAGTAAAATAAAATCAGAACACTCGATAATATTTGAGCATGGAACCTTATTTCCGCTAAAACTTGTGCTCACTAAAAGTCTATTGTTACTTTTATTTTGAACTCGTTTTATTAATTCAGATACTCGATCAGGCTGCAATATTTTATGGTCATAAAGTATATCACATTCATTGTTGATTTCAATCAAAATATTTTTGTATCCCTTTTGAAGTATCCAGTCTGTAATATTATCGGCCGCTCTTATTACGGCTTGTTCATCTCTAAGATGTTCATCCTGTCCGAAGTAGAAATATCCGAGTATAACAACCATATTTAGTTCATCAGCCTTCTCCAAGATATTCTCAAGCCTATTCAGATAATCACTTCTCAAATTACCGAGACTATCGAATGCAGAGTTTATCCAACCATGGTTACCATAACCTAATGGGCTCCCACCTTGCAAGTTTAAAGTAAAAGCGAATAAACCATGATATTTCCAATCCGACATAGCCTCGATAAATTCTTTCGTATTCCTCTCGGGATCCCATTTCTTTGTATCAGGATATTTAAAATTATCTCTTGTTCTGGGATCCAGGTCATCAAAAATACCCTGGACCATTCTGGAATTAAAAAGTAAACCTTCAATTTTATTTTCCTTCCAGTACCTCCCTTTGTAAGTGAGCTCGCCGTTAACAAGAAACTGACTTCCTGCTATGGTTACCTTGGTTTTGTTTTCATTCATTGAGCATGAAATAACTGCAAAGGTAAGAAAAATAAATACCAGTTTTGTCTTCATCGTATATTCAATTTAAATATTTGCCAACGTTTTCGCAAATGGACAGTGGTGGATTTCAGGTCGATCACTTGTCCAGGTAGAACTAAACTACCCTTGAAAAGCTTTGATCAGCGGCTTTCTTTGCCCGTCATTGGCTATATGCGCTGTTACCCAAAGTAATATTATGTCCTTATATATTTATTTCTTACTTAAACCTTTTGCCAACTAGTTGTTTATCATTCACCATTAAATAGGATGCTTTTAAAGAAACGATAATGCCACAAATCAGAAGTACTGCTAAAAGTACTCCTTTTAACCATATGTTTTTATTAGCAGTAAAAAATAAGGTTGGAGGTACTAATAGCATAATAACAATATTCGTAACTGCTCAGCGAAAAATATCACAGTTAAGACTTGTACTTTAAGAAAACAC
>CAZYAM010000039.1:11941-21580 GCA_964645575.1 uncultured Ignavibacteriaceae bacterium | reverse complement strand
CTGATTTTAATAAATCAATGAATGCATTCCAGGCATTCGTTGATTTTCCAAGATGCATAGTCAGGATTTTTGTATTAGGATATTTGTTTTTATCATTAAGAACAGGTTTTAAAAATGTTTATCCTTTTTAATATGATGTAAGATAAACAAACAACATGTATAAATATTCAGCTGACATAACCCTACCGCTGCCATATCGGATATGCTCCGATAAATCTGGCATCTTTTTCATCAAGGCCAAGAAGTTTTGCGATTTCAACCGGAATTTGTGTCCCTGCTGCGGAGCCGGGAAATTCACGCATCAGTTCATAATTCTTCAATGCCGGATTCCTAAACAACCGATTACTGCAATTCATAAAATACAGACTGTTGTTCGAGAATTCGGGATATGCCTTTTTAAAATCCTCAAATGATTTGAACAGCAGTTGACAATCGTTATTTTTCGCAGGGCTCCATAAAATCAATGAAACTGCTGTTTTTGAATCTCGTACATATACATTATAATCACATTGCTTCAACTGTGATTCATTCAGCCGCTTGCACAATTCAGCAGGCTGCCAGACATTAAAAAGAGGCCTGAAGAATTTCTCATTGCCTGTAAGCAGATTATTAACGAAAACGTGTCCTTCACGTTTCTCAACGGCGGGACCTGTACCGGCATGCCAGCCGAAACGGTCTCCTTCCGCAACACGTCCAGTACGTCCGAAGCAAGCAGTGCTGTTTATAAATGTGTTTTGGTAAATTTGCGCATTAGAACTATTAAGAATCATTAATCCATGATCACAGTTAATAAAAACATTCCCTGCACAAATAACTCCTTTGGATATCTCAAAGAAGAAACCGTTATCGCTCGGCCAAAGCCGGTCTTTCGGCATCTCCGAACTGACATTTCCGACATTTTCGACCCAGTTGTTTATAAATATGCCGTCAACATTACCGACATCGTACCAGATACCGTTTGAATTAGGCAGGTCGGTAACAAAATTATCCCTGCAGGTAACTCTGTAGCATTGATTGAAAATCTTTACCGCAGCGGGATAGTATCCGGTAATGTTTTCAATGTTGTTTCGAGTGAAAATATTTTTTTCGAATAGCACGTCTGATGAAGCTATTAAGTAAATACCTTCGGTACTTGTATCGCTTACTTTGCAATGCCGCAATGTCAAACTATCACCTCTTAAGTAAGCTGCAACACGAGAGCAGTAAGTTATGGTACAATGTTCAATTGTTGTACCGACTATATCTTTTCCATGTTCGGTTTCAGCAGATAAACCTTCAGGTTCCGTCCCTTCGAACTCGATTGCACGATAGGCATATTGGGTAAATGTAATTCCGCGAATTATGGGACCTTTGCGATCGGATAGCCTGCCATGGCATTCGCCTGTTATCCTTTTAACTGCTATATCATAAGCAGTGATTTCAACCAGATGTTTTGCCGGATCTGATCCGATGTAAACCATTCCGGCTTCGTAATCGATGTAATAAGATTTTTCATCCACTTCCCCTTCCCAACCTACCGATTGCAGAAATTCACCGTCTACAAACACCATATCGTTGTTAAAACGATATAGGGGAGTTTTTTTACCTTCCCTGTCGCGCTGCCACCAATCTAAAGGTTTGGATGGAAACAAATAAGACCACTTTGTTGTCCATAATCCGTTTCCCTGATCTTTCCATTCTGCGGTTGTTAGAGTCCCCTTCAATACAGGTTGTTCGTCTGCATAAGGCTGCATTGTGATCCTTTGGTTTAGCAGCAGGTTGCCAGTACGATACTCTCCTCCGCGCAGAATTATCGCATCACCGGTCTTTACACGCTTTATTGCTGCTTCTAATGCTGTCGGCCTTGTTAATGTTTCACCTGAATTTTCTGCTTTTCCATCAGGCGATACATAGTAAATCTGCTCAGCTTCTTTTGGCAATTCATACGTCTGTCTTATCGGGCCATAAGGACCACCTGAAGGTTGAGCAGTTAATGATAGGAATACAAAGAAGATGCAAAGAAGAATCAAACAAACACGATAAAGACAATTCAGCGTCTTTGTATACTCTATATACCATATATTACTGTGAATTGATATTATAGTCGGTTTGGGATAGTTTATTCTCATTACAATTTCCTTTTAAAATGATGAATGATAGTCTGACAGTAGATATGTGAAAAGAACCGTTAAAGCACATATTACTTCCTCTGCAATCTTCGGATAGAAAAGAATCGATTCAGAAGTACTCGAAACATTTTTAAAGTAAGGAAGTTGATTTTAAAGGTCAATCACTTTTTAAGTGCAAAATACAAGGGCTAAACACAACGAGAAATCATAAACACCGGAATTATAGAGTTAGTATTTGCTTGTGTTTAAATAATTGCCAGTTATTTCATTAAAATAGTTTTCTTTGTAATACTACAACTTTCCGACTGCAACATGCAGAAGTACACACCGCTTGCAAGGTATGAACCATCGAATTGTACTGTGAGTACCAGCAGATTGTTGACCATCTATTAATCTTGCGACAATCATACCTAACATATTATACACAGCCAACTTTATATCTGTAGTCTTGGGTAATTTATATATTATAATTGTGATTGGATTGAAAGGATTTTAATGCAGACTATTCCTTCCATGAAAATACAAAATTTACGTAGTGTACAGCGTTTCGGTTGCGGCTATTTTTCGAGAAGGTTTTTCAGACCCGTCAACATCATTCCCCAGTTATTCTTGGAATGATCGCGTGCTTGTTGGGTTGGATTATTGTCTTGAGACAATAGGAGAATTGTGCATGTTTCTGCATCCGATAATTCTACAGTAACAGTGTGATAGTTTTCCGGCGTATCAGGTAATCCGGAGAGAGGACTGTAATAGCTATATTTAATCAATCGCTCAGGTTCCAATCGCAGCAATACACCTTTATCTTTATATGATCTACCTTGCAATTCCTGTTCGGCGACAATAGAACCAACCTTTTTCCAATCCGAAATGGCATTTGTTCCGAACATATATTGCCTGGCTATTTCAGGATTTGCCAGTGCATCCCATACCTTACGCGAAGGTGCATTAATAACAACAGCTTGTTTTGCGATAAATTTCTTGCTCATAGAGCACCTTGTGTTCATATTTCGAATACTCTACAATAAAGAACGATAAATAAGACTAAAAAGTTTCACCAAATATGCCTTCCTAATTCATTGTTTACTTCGAATTGAAGTTCCTTTGCCCTGTGAGATGTTATGATATCTCGAATAGCGTATATGAAAAAAATCTAGAAATAAAGTACATGAGATAATATTAAAATGCAATACCGGGAAAAAGGGAGTAATACAGTCATATCTTTATATTTTTACCTAATTTTGAGACATTAATATCGTAGCCGAGAATTACTTGAAAAGCGTAAAAAAAATACTGCTATTTAAATCGTATAAAAACTTCTATCCAGACTTCGATACTGGATTGCTTCACTCAGATGCTCCGTTTTAATATCTATGCTGCCGTTTAAATCTGCAATAGTTCTTGAGACTTTTAATATGCGATCATAAGCGCGGGCAGAAAGCCCCAAACGATTCATTGCCGTTTTCAGAAGCTCTTCTCCGGCCTTGTCTATCTGGCAGTATTCTTTTATTTCTTTCGATTCCATGTCCGCATTACAAAAAACGCCTTTATTTTTAACAAATCTCTGTTCTTGAACAGCATATGCTTCAATCACTCTCTGCCGTATAGTACCTGAGTTTTCGCCCATGCGTTTGGATGAAAGTTCGGTATACTTTACTGTCGGCACCTCTACATGAATATCGATGCGGTCAAGAAGCGGGCCTGAAATCCTGCCGACATATTTTTGAATTTGAACCGGCGTGCATGTGCATTCTTTTGTTGAATTTCCGTAATTGCCGCACGGGCATGGATTCATAGCACATACAAGCATGAAATTTGCTGGATAATCCACCGACATTTTTGAGCGGCTGATTGTCACCTTGCTGTCCTCAAGCGGCTGGCGCATGACCTCAAGAACATTTCTAGCAAACTCAGGCAGCTCATCTAAAAATAATACACCATGATGAGAAAGTGAGATTTCTCCCGGACGCGGTATTGTTCCCCCTCCTACTAATGCTGCATCGGAGATCGTATGATGAGGTGACCTGAACGGTCTTACTGAGACAAGCGCTGAATGCGGCGGCAATATACCTGCAACAGAATGTATTTTAGTCGTTTCAAGCGCTTCATCAAACGTCATCGGAGGGAGAATAGTAGGCAGGCGTTTTGCCAGCATTGTTTTGCCGGAACCCGGCGGGCCGATGAGAAGAATATTATGCCCGCCTGCAGCCGCTACTTCCATTGCGCGTTTCACACTCTCCTGCCCTTTGACATCGGAAAAATCGACGGTATATTTCTGCTCCTTTGAAAATACTTCATGAATATTTACGTGAAACGGCTCAAGCAAACGGTGCTCTCCTGCGAAAAATCCTACCGATTCCTGAAGGCTTCTCATCGGATAGACCTCGATGCCGTCCACCATTGCGGCTTCTCTCGCATTTTCTTCAGGAAGCAGAATTCCTCGTTTTCCTCTGGCCTTTGCTTCAAGAGCAACAACTAATGCGCCATGAATCGGGCGTAAAGTGCCGTCAAGAGCAAGTTCGCCAAGCACCATAAATTCTTTAAGAATTTCGGATTCTAATTGACCTGACGCTGTAAGTATTCCAAGCGCCATTGGTAGATCGTAAGCCGAACCTTCCTTTTTAACATCGGCAGGCGCAAGGTTAACCGTCATACGGCGATTCGGGAACTTGAAATCGGAATTCTTGATCGCTGCAGTAACACGATGAATACTTTCTTTTACGGCATTATCAGGCAGGCCGACAATAAAGAATTTATGCGGTGCATTATCTAGATGTGTCTCGACCTGTACAAGATAGGCATCCACTCCATAAGTTGCAGCACTGAATACTTGAGAGAACATTGGCGCTATTTCCTCCCTTATTTGTAAATAGAAATTACTATTTATTTTAAATGACCCCTTCTTTCATCTTCCCTCCTTAAGGGAAGATAAAGATGGAATCTATTTAATTTATAAGCGTTTATAACTTTTAATTTTATACACTGTTAACAAATTATATTTTCCTATACAAATTGTAGTTAGAATCGATGCTTTATCGGTATTTATGCAAAAAATCTAATCGATCCTTCAATTCATCTGTCGATTTAAGAAGTTTTTCTTTTGTAAACAAAGCCTCCTTCTGGCTTGAAAATACCAAAAGATATTCATTGCTCATAACGATAGCTTCTTCGGGACAAACCTCTTCGCAGAATCCGCAGAAGATACAACGTACCATATTGATTTCAAATATAATGGGATAACGTTCCTTTTCAAGCCCTGTCTCCGATGCCTGCACTTGAATTGCCAGTGCGGGACAAACACGCGCACAGAGCCCGCAAGCGACACAGCGTTCGACACCGTTTTCTGTTACAAGCACAGGCCTGCCTCTAAATGAGGATTGAGGTTTAAATCGTTCCTCGGGAAACTGCGAGGTAAAAGTCGGCTTGAACATCTGTTTGGTGGTTATCCAAAGCCCTTTAAGTATTTCCGGGATGTACATCTTTTGCAATAAACCGAGATCTTTCTTGCGGATTATTTTAATCGGCGAACTCACTATACAATAACTCCGAACCATTTTAGAACGAGAATTGCCAAACCTGTAATCAGAAAATTAGCAATTGCCATAGGCAGCATCACCTTCCATCCGATACGCATTAATTGATTATATTTAAAGCGCGGAATTGTCCATCGCACAATAATGAAGAACAAAACGAGAAGAAAGACTTTCGTGAGGAACGTGAACATCTGTATAATGCTTAACATCAAAGGTGAAAGTCCCCATTGCTCTGCAAACGGAAGATGCCATCCGCCGAAGAACAGCGTTATCGTGACGGCGCTGGAAGTAATAACGTTTGCGTACTCTGCAAGGAAAAAAAGTCCGAATTTCATGCCTGTATATTCCGTATGATAGCCGCCTACTAATTCCGGCTCTGCTTCAGGCAAGTCGAACGGAAGGCGGTTAGTCTCTGCGAACGAGGCAATCATAAAAGTGATGCATCCCAATGGCTGGAGGAAAACATTCCATTTGGGAATTATATTCAACCAATAATCTGTTTGTTGAAGAACAATATGGTCAAGCCGCAGAGTTCCTGAAATCATAATGACACCGATCAGAGATAATCCCATGGAAAGCTCATAACTGATAAGCTGTGCAGAGGAGCGCAATCCGCCGAGGAGAGAATATTTATTGTTGGACGACCATCCTGCGAGACTTACTCCATATACTCCGATCGACGTAAGTGCAAGAAGATAGAGTATTCCGATATCTACATCTGCAATCATAAGCTTTATTTGCCGCCCAAATAATTCGATAGTATTTCCGAACGGAATAACGGCAAATGTGCTCAAAGCGATTGTGATAGAAATTATTGGAGCCAGATCATGAATAAAGCGCTTTGCCTGCCGCGGGACAATATCTTCTTTCATTACAAGTTTTACGACGTCTGCAAAAGGTTGAAGAATTCCGCCCGGTCCGACCCGATTCGGGCCGAGTCGATCTTGTATAAACGCACTGACACGCCGTTCTGCCAGCACCGCCATTGCAGCTCCTAAAACAAGGACTCCAAACATAATGATGAGTATCTTGATAAGCACTATGACTATTGAAATGATATCCATCACTCTATTTTTCTATTTTTTTATCTCGTTTAGAACAGCGCCTTGATTACCGATTTTTGAATATGACAAACTTTTAAACTCGGATATTCGTTCTGACATTTCTTTGAAAACATCTTCTTCCGACGCATATTTCATTTTTCCGCCCATTGCAGATGCAATGGCTGCAATGATTCGCCATGATGAACGCGCGTCGCGTTTTATGCCTTTACCCCAGGAATCATTTTGCGCTGCGAACTTATCCCACCGGCTCATTGCCATGCCGTCAAGAGAACGTTCCTGTTCAATTATTTCTACAGCAGGCCTGATTTGCTGTACGCGCCCGTTGAAATTCGTTATCGTTCCATGTTTTTCAGCAAACGTAGAAGCTGAAAGTACGATGTCCGCTTTCGCCGTAGTCTCATTCCTTATCGAGGAATGCACAATCAGCATTTCAAGATTCTTCAGCGCCTCGGCAATCTTCGGATCCGCTGCAATATCGTCTTCAAGAACATAAAGTACTTTAATGGCGCCTTTGGAGATACCTTTAAGAATATGATCTATTCCGGCAGTTCCTTTCTCTCCTGCTGCACCTACCGATAGCGCTCCAAGGCTGTTAGGTGTTTTATCGGCTCTTATAAGCAGGTCATCTTCACTTCCTTTTTGTATGTGAGAAAGAAATCCTATATTTTTACTTCCTATTACATCCTTGATGAACCGTGCAAATATGTAATTGTCTTCATTTGTAGCATACGCCGAGGCAATTCCAGCGATTTCGTGTCTACGATATGTATGCAGTTCCATAACTACTTTTGAAATGGCTTCATCCCAGCCGACTTCAACTTTAATTCCATCTTTCCTGATTAGAGGGCCGTTCAATCGTCTTTCGTGCGCAACGATTTTAAAAGAATTTACACGTCCCTCATCGCACATCCAGGAGGAATTCACATCTTTATTCTCTCTTGGTGTCAACCTGAGAATTTCATTATTTCGAACCCATATATTTATATTGCATCCGCGTGCACATCCTACACATATACTTTCTGTGGACGACATTTCCCACACACGCGCTTTGAACCGGAAATCACGGCTTGTAAGTGCGCCAACCGGACAAATATCGATGACATTCATAGAATACGGATTGTCTAATTGAGTGCCGGGAAATGTTGTAAGAACAACATGGGTGCTGCGCTCGGTAAATGTGAGAACAGACTGGTGCGCGATTTCTTCGGTGAACCTGATGCAGCGCGAGCACATTATGCAGCGTTCAACATCCAATAATACATGCGGACCTAGTTCTACGCGCTTCGGTTTGTGAATTTTGTCTTCATGGAACCTACTGGCACCGATGCTGTACTTGTATGCATAATCTTGAAGTTTACACTCGCCTGCTTCATCGCAAATCGGACAATCCAGCGGATGATTGATAAGTAAGAATTCCATTACTGCATTACGAGCTTTAACGACTTTTTCACTATCGGTTTTAATGACCATGCCTTCTGCGACTTGCATGGCGCATGAAATGACAAGTTTAGGCATTTTTTCAACTTCAACGAGGCACATCCGGCAGTTGCCTGAAACGGAAAGTTGCGGGTGCCAACAAAAATGAGGGATATGTATCCCGTTTTGAGCCGCCGCCTGCATAATCGTGAGCTTAGGATCGACTTCCAGTTCTTTACCGTCAATCGTGATCTTAACCATGAGACCTGTATTCCGCTAATGTGTAGAAGCCGGCCGATAAACCTTTAGCGCTTCCCTTAATATCGTCAGCGATCGCTTAAGATCTTCGATTTTCAACATGAAAGCAAGACGAACTTCATTCATTCCTTTGCCGGGAGTGACATAAAAACCCTGTGCAGGTGCTAATAAAATTGTCTCGCTCTTGTAATCAAACTCTTCAATCAACCATTGAGCAAAATGCTCCGTATTTTTTACGGGTAATCCTACAACGATATAGAAAGCTCCTTCAGGCGTATAAGAGACGACGCCCGGAATGGTTTTCAATTCTGAGCATACAAGATCACGTCTTTTTCTGAATTCTTCGACTATTGGACGTGAATAAAGCTCCGGATTCTCCAAAAGCGGTACCATCGCCAATTGTTCAACCGTCGCTACAGAAAGCCGTGCCTGGCAGAATTTCAATGTCGTTGAGACAATATCTTTATTGTGGCTTGCAAGCACACCTATGCGAACGCCGCATACATTGAATTTTTTTGAACAGCTATCGAGTACAATCGCACGGTCCTGTACTTCGGGAAAATCTGCAATGCTCATAGATTTCTTCTCATACGCAAATTCACGGTATGCTTCATCGGAGAGAATGAATAATCCATGCTTCAAAGCGATATTGACAAGCCGTTGAATTTCTTCCAGGTTGTAAATCGTTCCGGTAGGATTGGACGGACTGCAATATAGTATAGCCCGTGTCTTGTCAGTGACATAGGATTCTATCACCTCTTCAGGCGGAAGATGGAAACCGTTTTCTATTGTTGTTGGAATCGCCTTTAGTTTCACATTTGCGATGCCTGCAAATCCGTTATAGTTTGCGTACGTCGGCTCTACCACTATAATCTCATCGTCTGTATCGCATACGGCACACATAGCCAATGTAATTGCTTCGGATCCACCTGTTGTAACAATAAGCTCGCTCTCGTCAAAGTGAATCCCAAAATGTTCGAAATACTTTTTCCATGCAGTAAGCGGTTCCGGCAAGCCGTTGGAAGGGGCATATTCAATGGTCTGGCGTGAAAATTTGTGCACCATATCTAATACCGGCGCCGGAGAAGGCAAGTCCGGCTGGCCGATATTCAAATGATATACGCGGATTCCTTGTTTCTTTCGTGATTCCGCAATGGCTGCAAGCTTTCTGATTGGAGAACTTCGCATTTCTCGACCACGCCGGGAAATACTTACAGAGCTTGCTGTAGTTAATGTTTTTTCCATGGTTATAATTTATTTAAT
>CAZYAM010000039.1:0-11841 GCA_964645575.1 uncultured Ignavibacteriaceae bacterium | reverse complement strand
TACTTACAGAGCTTGCTGTAGTTAATGTTTTTTCCATGGTTATAATTTATTTAATAGAACAACTGAACAATTTATGCTAATCATTTATTTTACATATACAAAATTCAAATTCCAAATCGCAAATCACAAATAAACTCCAAATTTAAAGTCGCAATTTCCATAGAATTATGCAATTATATTTTGTCCGTTTTTTTGGATATTGATATTCGAATTTTATACAAATAGAATCTATCTAAACTAATTATTCAAATTATATTTTTTTTGTTTTCGTCTGGATGAAAAATAACTGTTGCAAAACGATCTTCTACGAACAATTCTTCGGCAATTTCCTGAACTTCATCTTTTGTTACAGCATCGATCTTTGCAATGATTTCATCGAGTGAAATCAATTCTCCAAAATACAGTTCCGAGCTGCCTAATCGTATCATCCGGTTAGGAATATTTTCCATTCCAAGCATCAGGCTCCCCTTCAACTGTGCCTTTGTACGTTCCAAATCCTGTTTAGTTACAGTATGTTTGCGTACAGATTTCAATTCTTTCCACACAAGATCGATGCACTTTTGAACATGAGAATTATCTGTTCCTATGTAGACTCCTGCCGAACCTGTGTCTCTCATCATATTAATAAAACTATAAACGGAATATGCAAATCCATATTTTTCTCGTATGTTTTGAAATAATCTGGAGCTCATTCCTTCGCCCAGTAGCGTATTTAACATCTGCATAGCAAAGCGTTTTTCACTTTTTATGCTGTGCCCTATGGTACCTAGACAAATATGTGCCTGTTGAATAGGTTTATAATACTCGTTCAGAACATAATTCGGTTCTTCAATAACTGAATCGGAATTCTTAATTCTTTTCGATTTCGAACCCTGTGGAATATTCTTAAGATATCGTTTTGCCAATTCAACAACTGCTTCGTGTTTAATATTTCCTGCTGCTGCAACAACAAGATGATCCGATGTATACTGATCCGATTTATATTGGATAAGATCTTTTCTTAAAAAAGAAGTAATAGATTCTGCCGTTCCAATAATCGGCATACCGAGTGGATTTGTTTTAAAAATTGCTTTCTCTAAGTAATCGTGTATAATATCGTCGGGATCGTCTTCCGCCTGTTTTAATTCTTCCAAAACGACATTTTTTTCCTTTAAAAGTTCTTTCTCAGAAAAAGTAGGCGAAAGAGTCAAATCTGAAAGGACATCAGTCGCCAGTTCCAGATGCTCATCAAGTACACGTGCAAAAAAACATGTATGTTCTTTGCTTGTGAATGCATTCAGATATCCGCCGACAGATTCGATGCTCTGGGCAATTTCCTTCATATTGCGTTTTTTTGTGCCTTTGAACACCATATGCTCAATGAAATGCGATATGCCGTTTTTTGCAGGCAATTCGTTCCGTGAACCTGTTTCAATCCAGAATCCCAATGAAAGCGAACGCACGTGCGGAATCGCTTCAGTAATAACGCGAACACCATTCGGAAGAGTTGTTTTCTGATATGTCGATTCGGTTTTAATGGAGGATGATGGATATAATTGTCTAAATGTTTTCAGTCCTGCCTTTTGATTCACATAACACCGATTTATAACGGATTGTGTTTTTTGATGAAAAATAAGTTTCTTTCATCAAGATATTGGATTTTTGACGGATAGTCAAGAAAAGGTCAGAATAGCGTAGAGTCCGATCATTGGATCGGACTTGTATGATGAATCTAAAGACGTCGAATTTATTCTACGGCAAAGAGAATAACGTTTTAAAATCGACGGCGATGTTGATTTGTAGAGTCCCTGCCTGTCGGCAGGCAGGAGACGCCTCGTCGGACATTTATCGCATTTACCTAAAATAATTTTTTTCAGCTGGGAACTGCCTGTCCCGTTGCTTAAACGGGGGACTCTACGCAAATCTTTTAAAATCCCTGCCTGCCGCACGGGGGCAATCATCAGAGCAGATTATAACAGGTTAAAATTTTAAATTAAATAATGTGCAAAAGTGAAGCTTACAGACAGAATATTGTATTTTCCCCCTTCCAAGGGGATTGGTTTCAGGATCGTATATTTAAAAAAAAGGCAATGATTCAACTGCGACATTATTTTCATAATAATACCATTGACTATCAACTTTAACAGGATGATGTCCTCTATAAAACGGGGATTTATGAAAGTCCTTCCCTGAATAATATACTAGTATACCTAGTCTAATATGTTTACCAGCAGACTTTAGGACTTTGAAGCTTTCGTAATGAGGTAGACTATTTGAAATAAATCTATCAGTATTGAATGAAAGTTCTACAATATTTTCTTCTTCGTCTGATTGGACGATTAATAACGAATATTGTTTGATAATTCTAAGAAGTTGCTCTATTTTATTTATTTTGATTTCTGAGATTTCATAAGAATAATCACTATTAATATTTATGAAAATATGTGCAGTATCTTCCAAAGTAATCAAGTAATTTCCTCTAAGCGGGAATAATTCAAATTTCCGGAACAATTCATTGAGTTTATTCTTCTTTATTGAATTAAAATACTCGACAAAATCTATTTTACCTCTTATTGGTTTTTCTGTTTTACATGATAAAAATGATAATGATACAATTATACAGGAAATGCTAATTATTATTTTCATTTTTTCAATTCTAATGTTTTCAGTCCTGCCTTTTGATTCACATGACACCGATTTATAACGGATTGTGTTTTTTGATGAAAAATAAGTTTCTTTCATCAAGATATTGGATTTTTGACGGATAGTCAAGAAAAGCTGAGAATAGCATAGAATCCGATCACCAGATCGGACTTTTATAATAAATCTTCGACCATCTAATAAATTATCAGCCCGCCATGTCGTTTGGCGGAATGGCTTGTTACCACAAAATCCTACAGGTTTATTTTAACAAGCCGTAGAATTTATTCAATGGCTGATTTGACATAATCATGCATTATTTCTACTGTTTGACGCCGTAGGCGTCATACGTTTATAGAATCGTAAACAAGGATAACATGCAACTCCATAGGAGTTGAACACCTACGGAGTTCAATTGTTATCGTGTTCTTAGTTACAGACGTTCAGCTCCTACGGAGCTGAGTAGAATCCGATCACCAGATCGGATGATGATGTGATTACATAAATAATACAAATTGTCTGGCGAGGCGCCAGACTCTACATTTATTTAAAAATGTTTGTTAATATAATGCCTTGTTGTTGGACTTGTTCTATCAGAGCACAAGGCATTATGCCCTATTTCCTCCCCTTTTTTGAAAGTCTGCCTGCGTGCTGTAACACTACGGCAGGCAGGGGAAGGATTCAGGAGTGGTCAAATCATTTAAATTGTCCGGCGAGGAGCCGCCTGCTCCGTTGTTTCACAAACGAGGGACTCTACACCGTATGATGAATCATACAGCCATCGGACTTTGTAAGCTTCCGAAGGTTCTTAATATTCATTTCTCCAGAAGTATAACTTCGGTTTTTGAATATCATCCTAAAGTGCAACTTTCGGACAGACATAAATATTTTTATATCATAATTATTTTTGAGAGAATCTCCCTCACAACTTAGGAAACATCTAACTCTCCTTATATCTTCCCAATCGTATTCTAGGCCACAGCACTAGTTCTTTCTCATAATATAATCCATTCTCATCAAAAAAATTTATAAGATTATTAATGAGCAAACAGGTGATAAAAAAACGATGTCCATCTTGTGTTTCTATTAAGGCATAATGATATCTATTAGCGACAATAAAACCACTCTTTCGTCCATTTATAAGCCATCCGTTCAATGCCAAATGGATTTTTTTTATTTGATCAAATCGAAATGAACAAACATCGTCTTTTTCTTTGATAATGATGATACGTTTTTCCTTATCGATGCATAATTCTGTGCTTTTATTATATTTGTAATACTGAAAATGGATAGTCGTAAGTGGCAGTATTTCTATGACAATATACAAGGCAATCCAATACGATAACATCGAAAATCCTTCAGCGATATCCTGATTGAATATTTTCGGAAAAACAATCTGTAAGATAAATAATGTTCCAAAACCCCAAATCGCTATTTGAGACAGTGCGCGTATAACAAACATCTGACTTTTTTGATTTAATCTATAAGTTATCATAAAATTTTTCTTGCAGTTATGGCTGCGGTATGATATCGGATCGAAGGAGAAGAGTGCCAGAACCCAAAATAAATGATACTTTTCCAAGATAAGCTACTCCATTTATTGTGGTCACAGTAAGTCCAGCGGATGCACCTGCGACAGGATTAATTGCTGTCGCAACTACTATTCCGCCTGCTCCACTTACATTATATACCATTTGGTTTTTAGAAATGTCGCCTGCTTTGTATTCCATAATTGATTTTGCTGTTGTCACTGCTGGCGCAATATATCCAAGACTTTCCGTACATTTAAGAATATTTTCCATTGTCTTGGAGCCATCAATTATAGTCGTTGTAAGTGTTCCCACATCATGAGCTTCACTCGCTATTTCTATGCCCTTTGCTGCCGGAATAATAAAGGTTTTTAGAAATTCTTCACCTCCTGGATTTGAACTTTTTACAGTAGAACTACTACCTTGGCTCTTACTTGTACTTGCATCCTGTTGTTGAGAATGCGAATTTTGATTTTTCTCTAATGAAATCTCTCGAGGAGTAAATAGTGACATCAGCCAATCTTCAAGAGGACCTTTTCCATCAGGATCAATAAATCTCATTGGATTATCAAACGTATAGTTATACGGACTCCATCCCGGATACTTCTCCGCCAGCGGATCCACCGCCATCCATCTTCCTATCCTTGCATCATCCCGCTAAAAAGAAATGGGATTTCGGTTACAATTTAAAGAATATTATTGAAACCTCAATAATACCTGGCGTCGAAATAGTCAAATCCCGTCTCTACATCGCGCTCTTTTCCGGTGAATTTGTACTTGCCGTACGAGATGCCTGAGTTGCCGCTTCTTCCCTCTATCTTGATGCCACATGGTTAAAACTGCTAATTATAATAAAAAATTGTTGAGATATGATGAATCTTATATGAATAAAATTTCCATGAATTCATCATATGGCTAAAATACCTCTATTTCAATCAAAGAAAAATAAATTCCTCGTATTATCCTCATTTCATTTTATCCATTGCAAAAGAAACCAATATTTCCGATTATGAAACGATGGAAATTCTAATAATCATTGAATGGTTGCTCATACTCAGCGCGGCTTTCTATATTGTCGTCCATCTCGGCTTATCCATCGGTGTAAAGCTGTGCAAACAGGCAAAAAGTCCGCTTCAGCCGCTTGTGTCCGTTATTGTGGCGGCGCGAAATGAAGAAAATACTATCGGACTATTGCTTGATTGCCTATTAAAACAAACGTATACAAATCTTGAAATTATCATAATCAATGACCGTTCAACAGACAGAACTGCCGCTATCATTGCCGACTTTCAAAAGAATAATTCCACAATAAAGAGAATCGACATTACGACTGTTCCGGACGATATGCCTGCAAAGAAAAATGCATTAAGAGCTGGAATCGAGGCCTGCAAAGGCGAGATTCTTTGTTTCACGGATGCCGACTGTTTTCCCACTCCTGCCTGGGTGGAGGGATTGGTGCAGCAATTCGAACAGGAAGTCGGTCTCGTTGCCGGTTATTCTCCTTATATAATTCCAGTGCACAAAGAAGTTGCGAACGGATTCCTTAAAAAAATGTTCTTTAGATTTATCGCATATGAAGAATTCCGTGCTGCAATCTGGTCGTCAGGTGCTATCGGCTGGAATCTCGGCTGGCTTTGCACTGGACGCAATCTCGCTTACCGCAGGAAGGTCTATGACGAAGTAGGCGGCTTTGAGAAGATCAAACAATCTGTCAGCGGCGATGACGATCTTTTCCTGCAGCTTGTTCGTAAACAAACTGATTGGGAAATTCGATATGTGAAAGCTGAGGAAAACTTTGTCCCGACTCTGCCTCCCGTTAACTTCAAGGCATTTGTCGAACAGCGCAAGCGTCATTTTTCTGCATCCAAGATATTTTCATTTCCGATGAAGATTTTTTTCTTTTTATACCACTCGGCAAATTTATTGCTATTTCTATCTCCTTTTCTTTTTTTACTTAACCTAATATCAATTACTCTTGTTATTGAGAGCGTTGGAATGAAACTTTGTGCCGATGCAATATCATTTTCTTCTTCTTCGCGCACATTTCATAGTACAACATATAACAGCTCATTTATTATTATGGAAGTATTTTATGTGCTTTACAATTCACTTATAGGCCCGCTGGGTATTTTCAAAAAGTTTGAATGGAAACAAAGTCCAACAACGTAAATAATAATGAAACCGGACAAATCCGGAAAAGATTGATATCCGCAGCGATTCGTATCATCGTTAGTGCTATCGTTCTTTACTTTGTTTTCTCGCTTGTAACATGGGAAAATGTGCTTTCTGCGTATCGATCTGCGGAAAGCAAATTCATTCTTTTCGGCGGACTTTTACTGATTGCGAATCTTGGTATCAGAACATTAAAATGGCGTATTATGCTTCACTCTGTGAAGAACAATCCTACATTCGGCGAATCATTTGGCTCAGTGATGTTAGGAATATCTCTGGGCTCTTTTACACCCGGTGAAGTAGGCGAATTCGCCGGGCGTGCACTGCATATTTCCGACGCAAAAAAGTCTCATTTGGTCGGCTTGGCTCTCCTGGATAAGGCACAGATATTTGCCGTCACCGGAGCTGCCGGCACAATCAGTCTCATCTTTTTATTGTTCAATGATTTGATTATCATCATTCCGATATCATGTGTTATTGTTTTTCTTTCGTATGTATTCTTCATGCGTATGGATTTGCTTGCAAAGTTAGGTCATCGTTTGAATGCTTCGTTTTTTCAAAGGTCTTGGATAACAAGAGTGCTGGATGGATTCACTCTCTTAAAGTCGCAGCAGTTGTTTTCAACACTTATATACACAATTGTTTTTCATTTTGTTCTGATAATACAGATGTTTTTTTTCATTCTTGCATTCGGTGAGATTACTGTTTTTCATGCATTTATAGGAACAAGTGCAATGTTGTTTGTAAAATCCTGCCTTCCGATTTCTTTGGGCGACCTTGGTATACGTGAAGCAGGATCGGTTTTCTTTTTCTCAACTTTTGGTCTTTCACAAGCTGCGGCCTTAAATGCATCGCTTTTGCTTTTTGTTATCAACGTATTGCTTCCAAGTATTTGCGGAATTATATTTTTGAAGAATCAACATGTAGCTGCATGGACAAGTTTCCGATCATTATTATCTAAGTCAAAAGACAAATCCATATGATTGAAATCATTACACTTATTGTATTGGCGCTGTCATCAATTTATTATGTATATTTTATTACACGTGTGCGCATCGGACTGCTCTCTCTTCGTTTTGCGCTATGCAAAAATAGTGAACGTCATATAAGCATTGTAGTGGCGGCAAGAAATGAAGAGAATAATATTGAAAATTGTCTTCAATCACTGCTTGGACAAAACTATCCTCCCGATAAATTTGAGATTATCATTGTTGATGACGGATCTGCAGACAGGACTGCCTCTATCGTTAAATATTTTTCTGAACGTTTTTCCAACATACGCTTACTGTCGTTAATGCCGGATCCTTTACAAAAAACCGGCCGTAAACCTGCCGCTCTGGCAAAAGGCATTGCACAGGCAAATGGAGAAATTATTCTAACTACAGATGCCGATTGCCTGGTTCCGCCGCGTTGGATTGAAATTATGGCGAATCACTTTGAGGAAGGTGTTGTGTTCGTTGCAGGACCGGTTGTAGAGCGAGATTCAAAAACATTTTTTGCAAAGATGGAGCAGTTAGAATTTCTTGGACTCATTACAACAGCAGCCGGATTAATCGGTTCAGGGCGCCCTATTATATGCAACGGAGCAAATCTTGCCTATCAAAAGGATGCTTTTACATCTGCCGGCGGCTTTAGCGAAACAAATTCTTCCAACGATGACGAATCCTTGATGAATCAAATAGTGCATAGAAAAATCGGCAAAGTCGTATTTGCTCCTGAAGCTGATGCAGTTGTCACAACAAACTCATCGAATACAATAAGTACATTTTTGCGCCAGCGTGTTAGGTGGGCAAATAAACGCGGGCATTATGAAGATAAAACAATATTAGTTTCATTGGTGGGACTTTACATTTTTTTTGTCAGTATGCTGTTGACAACTATTTTAGTCTTTCATGAACCGCAGCTTATCCAGCCGCTTGTTGTGGCATTTATTGGAAAAATGCTGGTAGATTATTTTACACTTCTCTCAGGTGCAAAGCTATTCAAACAACGTGTCCCGTTATTTCACTATCTGATTGCAGAGTTTTTGCATGTTCCTTATATTGTAATAGCCGCCGCTGCCGGTCAATTTGCTTCTATGCAGTGGAAGGGACGAAGAATTCTCCGATGATATTCGATACAAGAATTATTAAATTTATTTTTCCTTCGGTTCTCATTAAGACAACCTCTGACGGTATTCATATTACATTTGACGACGGTCCGCATCCGGCTGCAACTCCCGCAGTGCTTAATATCTTAAGAGAGCGGAATATTTCTGCGACTTTCTTCTTTTTAGGCCGGAATGCACAGCAATATCCGGATATCGCAAAGCAAGTAGTTTTAGAAGGCCATCAAATAGGCAATCATTCTTATTTACATACAAATCTTTTTTTTAAGAACAAATCACTTGTAAAAGAACAGATAATTCAGACGGAGGAAATTTTAGAATCGAATTTAGGCAGACGAACGCGATTTTTCCGCCCTCCTTACGGATATTTGAATCTTACAATTCTGAATTTACTCAAAGAAATAGGATATAAATGCGTCCTCTGGAATATAGACAGCAAGGATTATCGCTCAAATAAACAGGAAATTGAAAAGCGCATTCCAGATCGTATATTGAACGGTTCAATTTTACTCTTTCACGACAACCATCATACTGCAATGAAACTTCATACTTATCTTCCGGATATTCTGGATAAATTAATTGAGAAGAAATATATTTTTAAAACATTATAATTATGACTTTTGAAATATTTCTTTTCATTGTTACAGCTCTTTATTTATGCGAAGCAGGATTGTTTTTATTCGGATTAAAACGTAATCGTGATTATATATCGGATTCATCCGGCCTTTTTGTTTCGATCATAATAGCTGCACGAAATGAAGAGAATAATCTGCCGAATTGCCTTGAATCTGTAACAAAACAAACTTATCCGTCATCTAATTACGAAATTATTGTTGTTAATGACGGTTCAACCGATAGAACCGAAGATACCTGCAAAAGCTTCATTCAGCGCTATCCATACATTAAATTAATCAATGTTAAAGAAGATAAATTCCAAAAAGGCAAGGCAAATGCTCTGGCTCAAGGTATCGATGCAGCCCAAGGAGTAATTATTCTGATAACCGACGCCGACTGCATGGTACCGCCGACTTGGGTGGAGCAAACCGCAAGAAGATACAACAATGATATTGGATTGATAGGCGGATTTACGCTTCAGAATGCTAAAACACCTTTTGAAGGCATGCAGTCGCTTGATTGGGTTTTCATTCTAGGCATAGCAGCAGCTGCTGCACGTCTGAAATATCCGCTCGGAAGTATCGGCAACAATCTTTCATTTAGAAAGTCGGCCTATGATCAAATTGGCGGATACCGCAGATTGAAATTCAGTGTCACTGAAGATTATACGGTTGTTCAGGCTATTGTAGGTTCTAAAAAGTGGAAGTATTGTTATCCGATCGATCCAAAACTTCTTGTTGTGAGCAAACCATGTCCAAATTTACTCACTCTTCTTCGTCAAAAACATAGGTGGGGTAAAGGCGGACTTGATATGAAACCTGCAGGATTTGCTGTTATGGCAATTGGATTTCTTATGCACTTATCCCCTTTGTTCATGCTCTATTGGGGCGGCGTTGTGCAGGCTGCATCAGCATTTATGATCAAGTTTATTGCAGATTATGTATTTCTTTATAAGATTCTTAAACAATTAAATCGGACTGATGAAATGCGCTGGTTTTACTGGTTTGAAATATACTTTATTATCTACGTTATTCTTCTTCCGTTCTTAGTGTTTTTCGGAGGCAAAGTTAAATGGAAAGAACGTGAATTTTGACAGATATCATTACGCTCTTTATCCAAACACTCCCGATTTTCTTGTATGCCGAGACACACTATCGGTTTAGATATTTTTTCAGCTTTTTACGAAAAAAAGAACCGGAGATCATAGCTGATGCCCCCCATCGGATAGAACCCAATCAGCACCTGCCTATTCTTATTCTCGTAAAGGATGCCTACCAATTTCCAATCAGGCTGAATAAAATAACAGTTGTCATTTTGAAAGGCAAAAAAAAACTTATAGAGAAGGAACTGTTGAGCACTCCTGTCGAACTGAATGATAAAATCTTTTGGAGAGTATATAAGGTTCCCTTGGAAGGCATAAGCGGCAGTATTGCATGCGATGTAATATTTGACATCAATAATGGGAAAAAACAATTGTTTTATTACAATGACAACCATCGTACATCGTCTCATCAACCATTAAAAATCTTTGCTGCACCCTCTCCTCTGCCTCGATTCAAGCATCTGCACTTCGGAGAGTGCCATTCGCACTCTTCATACACAGATGATCATGTCGAATTTGGTGCGCCTCTAAAAGCTTCTGCAAGACTGGGTCGTGCGCTTGGTTTATCTTTTTTCTGCGCAACAGACCATTCGTACGATTTGGATGACTCAATTGATGGCTATCTGGTAAATGATACAAATTTGCCAAAATGGCAAAATTTACAGAAGGAAGTGGATAAGCAGAATGATGAGAATCATGACTTTATCATCGTCCGTGGAGAAGAAGTAACCTGCCGTAATTATAAAAACAAAAATATTCATCTCCTTCTTCTCGGTAATCGAAAATTTTTCTATGGCTCCGGCGATGGTGCAGAAAAATGGTTGAAAACACACAGCGAAAACAGTATTAATGATATTTTAAACAATGTTGAGCCCTCTGTCCTTTCTTTTGCCGCACATCCTAAGGAACGGGTCTCTCCCCTTCAGCGATTTCTCCTGCGGAGGGGCAATTGGCATAAACAGGATTTTGCGCACACGAAACTAAGCGGAATTCAGTTTGTTAATGGACAATTAAATGACGGTTTTTGGCAGGGTTATCGACAATGGATAGAAGCATTGTTGGAAGGTAAAAGAATGTATATTATTGCAGGCAACGATGCACATGGCAACTTTAACCGTTTCAGGCAGATTGGCATTCCGTTTTTGAAAATCCGTGAGGCCGAATACCAATTATTCGGTAAAATGAGAACGGGTGTATATATTAAATCACTTTCTGAAGAAAGCATATTGCAGGCAATTCGATTGGGCAAAGCTATCGTTACAGACGGGCCTGCAGTCAATATGTATATAGGCTCTCAAGAGTATAAAATCAGTTCCATCGGAGAGACAATTGCTGGAAATAAGCATTCGGTTTTACTTGAAATCTGCTCTTCAAATGAATACGGTTCAATTGATTCCGTTAAAGTCTTTATGGGCAGCATAAGGGATCGTGAAACGACGATCATTTCCGAAAAGTTATCTGATTATGCCATGAAAAGAAATTTTACGCTTGAAATCGAGCAAATGAATTATATTCGTGCAGAGGTTTGGACATCGGCATCCGATTCTATTGATGCACAGTCTCATTTTTGCCTTACAAATCCTATCTGGTTGTCACCTGTATAGGTTTAGAATGTAAAAAGCATTAAATCGTCTTTTAAAGAATATATCGGTAAGGATAAAATGGATCCCAATCAAGATCGAACATCTAATATATTT
>CAZYAM010000038.1:20687-22331 GCA_964645575.1 uncultured Ignavibacteriaceae bacterium | reverse complement strand
TGATATTTTGAAAGGTTTCAAGATCTTTCTTCCGCTTGAGGTGATCTTCATAACGAGTACGCAGAATCGGCTCATAATACTGGAGAATAAGAGATGTCTTTTCTGCCGGAGAAATTTTAGGCGCAACGATTTCTTTCAGCATATCAAACAATTTGCGGACATTGTCGGGATAGCTGCCGTATTCCATCCAGAATTTTGTCGTTGCTGTTACAGCTTCCTTGAATTCCTTCGCCAGACCGACACGGCGCTTTAAAATATCGTCCACTACTTTTTCGGCAGTGCGGGGGCCTACACCGTCAATAAGCAAAAGAATACGGTTCCATGCGACAACATCCTGCGGATTTTCAAGTACGCGCAGATATGCCACAACATCTTTAACATGCGCTGTTTCGATAAATTTAAATCCGCCGAACTTGAGGAACGGAATATTTGCTTTCGCCAATTCGATTTCCAGATCGAATGAGTGGAATGAAGACCTGAATAAAACCGCCATTTCCTCAAGCGGTACCCCCATTTCGCGGTATTCGAGAATTTTCTGCACGACATACCTTGACTGCTGATTTTCTGTCTGCGCACTGACAAGCTGCGGCAGGCTACCGCCGGATTTCTTTGTGAAAAGTTCCTTGGTATACATTCAGCTGCCCAATCTCTCTCCACCGTGCAATAAAATCTCATTTGATAAGTTCAAGATCGGTTGAGTACTCCTATAATTTTCTTCCAGCTTGATTATCTTACAGTCTTTAAATTCTTCACTGAATGTAAGAATATTTTGAATTGTTGACCCCCGGAAAGAATAGATACATTGCGCATCATCGCCGACTACCATCAAATTCCTGTGCTTTAAAGCCAGCAGTTTTACAATTTCAGCCTGCAGTTTATTGGTATCCTGATACTCATCCACCATAACATATTTATAGCGGTCGGAAAGTGCTGCACGTACTGCTTCGTTTTGACGCAGCAACAGTGCAAAATTTAAAAGTAAATCATCGTAATCCATCAAGTTATATTCTTTTTTGTATTTCACATAAGCGCCGTGAAGTACGGAGATGTCGTTCTCGATTTCAAGGTACTGCGGATAATCCGCTGCCAGCAGTTCTTTCACCGGGGTCACGGTGTTCAACGAACGGCTGTAGAGGTCATATAATGTTTCTTTTCGGGGAAAACGTTTCTCTTTTGTATCATATTTCATCCGCGTACGAATCAGATTGACAACATCTTCGGCATCCGCTTGATCGAGAATTGTGAAGTTATTCTCGTATCCAAGCCGGCCGGCATATTTTCGCAGGACACTGTTCGCAAAAGAATGAAATGTCCCGCCTGAGACCTGCTCACACCGGCTGTCCAATAAGATCGAAGCTTTCCTCAGCATTTCTTGTGCCGCCCTGCGCGTAAATGTCAGCAGCAGCAGCGAATCGGGTTTAATACCTAATTCCACTAAATATGCGACACGATACACAATCGTACGGGTCTTCCCTGTCCCCGCTCCGGCAATAATCAAGTGCGGGCCATTTACCGATGTCGCCGCTTCGTACTGCGCAGGATTCAATTCCTGTTTATAGTTGATGCGCAGATGCTGAGGCTGAACAAGATGAAGATGATCGCCGGGAAGCGGCTTCAATGTGAATTTCTTCATTTCATGCCGAA
>CAZYAM010000038.1:0-20587 GCA_964645575.1 uncultured Ignavibacteriaceae bacterium | reverse complement strand
TCTCTTAAATTTCAGATTATACAGACCGATCTTGAAATGATAGAGAAAAATGCAGACAAACAACTTGCTAAAGGCCTGATCGAACGTATCGGAAGCCAGGCGCTTGTTACTCTGCAGGCGACCGGCAGACCGGTAGTAAAGCATGCAGCCCCATTACGCGACCATCGTACTGCGCTTGATCATGTTATTAAATGGATCATATCAAAAGACTCTCAGATACCCGAAATCCGGTCGCTTGCGGACATTCATGCGGTCGGCCATCGCGTAGTCCACGGCGCAGAGCATTTTACAAAATCTACGATTATCACGGATGAGGTTATTCGCGGAATCGAAGACTGCATAGATTTAGCCCCCCTGCACAATCCGGCTAACCTTAAAGGTATCCATGCAGCACGCGAGCTTCTTGGCACCGGTATCCCGGCAGTGGTCGTATTTGACACTTCATTCCACGCAACCATGCCTGAGACATCATTTTTGTATGCTATTCCATACCAACTTTACCGCCGCCATAAAATCCGGCGGTACGGATTTCACGGCACATCGCACAGATATGTGGCATACCGTTACAGGCAACTGGCCGGAAAAACACGGGAAAACACTAATATAATAACATTACATCTCGGTAATGGATGTTCGGCATGTGCGATTAAAAACGGGGCTTCGTTCGACACATCGATGGGGCTTTCCCCGTTAGAAGGATTGGTCATGGGAACACGAAGCGGCGATATAGATCCGGCAGTAATCGAGTTCCTTTCTCACAAAGAAGGCATGTCAATGAGTGAGATCGATGCACTACTCAATAAACAGTCGGGATTACTCGGCATTTCGGGACTGACAAACGACATGCGCGACTTGCTGGCCGAGGCAAACGACCATCAGGATAGGCGTGCAACACTTGCCGTGAATATATTTGCACAGCGGGCAAAAAAATACATCGGATCGTATTTAGCTGAAATGAACGGCGCCGATGCTCTTATCTTTACCGGAGGCATCGGAGAAAATGCATCAAGAATTCGGCTGCGTATATGTGCCAACCTCAATTGGCTCGGGATCGAAATAGACGAGGACCTCAATAAAGAAATGATCGGAGGAAAAGAAGGGGAAATCAATACAAAGAAAAGCCGTTTGAAAGTGTTCGTTATCCCTACTAACGAGGAATTACTCATCGCACGGGATACGGCCCGGTGCATTGTCGATACATCAAATAAAAAGAGTTGATCGTCAGACAAATATTCGTAATAGCAGTATTTTATATATAAGCGCGTACAGTTATGTTCGCGTTTTTTTATTTAGATTCGTTCTTATCTGGTTTTATTGGTAATTTTTTTGCATTCTTATAAATATAAAAAATAGATCACTCGTATAATTCCAATGTCGTTAATCTTAAAAACAAAAAATTCTTCGCATAAACATCTCTCCGTACGTCTCCGTGCACTTGCACGAAATCTATGGTTTACGTGGAATCCGGAAGCTTGCCGCCTGTTCAAAGAACTTTCGCCTCTTACCTGGCAATATTCAGACCATAATGCCACAGCGGTAATGAATGAAATTTCCGATCGAGAGCTGGAAGCCCGGCTGCGCGATCATGAATTTTCACGAAGAGTGCACGCAGTTCTCGAAGAATTTGAATACTATATGACAGAGACATCGACATGGGCAAAGCGTCATGCAGCGGCGTTGAAGAATCCAGTCGCATATTTCAGTGCAGAGTTTGGACTGCATGAATCGCTGCCGATTTATTCAGGCGGACTCGGAATACTTTCCGGCGATCACACAAAATCCGCCAGTGATCTCGGCATCCCGTTTATCGGAATTGGATTATTTTACCGCCAGGGCTATTTCCAGCAGAGATTAAATGCAGACGGCTGGCAGGAAGAACTATATCCGTCGAACAACCCGGATCATCTTCCGCTCGAACTGGTTCTCCAGCCAGAAGGCGGCCGATTGCTTAATTCTATCGAGATTGGACATAGTACCGTGTATTTCCAGACATGGGCAGTTCATGTAGGAAGGGTTACACTTTATTTGCTGGATACAAATCTTCCTGAAAATGACCAGCATTTTCAAGGCCTGACTTTCACTGTGTACGGCGGCAACATAGATACGCGCATCGGGCAGGAGATCATCCTTGGAATCGGCGGCGTGCGGCTCCTGCAGTCTTTGAAAATCACTCCGTCTGTCTTTCATATGAACGAAGGGCACTCTGCATTTCTCGTGCTTGAGCTGCTGCAGCAGGAATTAAAATCAGGAAAAACACGCGAAGAGGCAGAACGTGCAGTCCGCTCAAAATGTGTTTTTACAACTCACACGCCTGTACCGGCAGGACATGATCGATTCAATTCAGAACTAATGTCGTACTCGTTCGGTAAATTCTGGGATTCCACTGGATTAACTTATGAGGATCTAATGTCATATGGACGTATTAATCCATCCGATACAAATGAGCAATTCACGATGACCGTGCTTGCCATTAAAATGTCGCGTGCAACAAATGGCGTAAGCGAGCTTCATGGACATGTAAGCAGGGAAATGTGGAAAAACATTTTCCCAGGAAAGACGGCGGATGAAATCCCGATCGGATATATCACAAATGGCATTCATACACCGGGATGGGCGACTGTGCATGCACACAGGTTTTGGAACGAGCGGCTTGGTTCCGACTGGACTGAGAAATTGATGGAGCCTAAGTTCTGGAAAAAAATCGTGAACGACGAACTAGCCACGGACGAGGAATTGTGGGCTTTGCGGTATAATCTGCGGCGCAGCCTTGTTGAGTACGCCCGGCGCCGGCAAGCAGAACGGCAGCAAAGTTGTTTTGTTGGCGCATCATTTCCATTAAGTCGTATTTTATCTACAGATGCATTGACAATCGGTTTTGCTCGCCGGTTTGCGACATATAAACGCGCACCGCTTATATTCCGGCATCTGGAAAAGACTATTCCGCTGTTTATTGACAAACAGCGTCCTATTCAAATTATTTTTGCCGGCAAGGCACATCCGCGCGACAATGAAGGCAAGCGTTTTTTACAGAATATTGTCGAGATCACACGGCATCCTCGGCTGGCCGGTAAAGTAATCTTCCTGGAAAATTATGATATCAATGTTGCGCGCCATCTTATCTCGGGTGCCGACGTGTGGTTAAATAATCCGCGGCGTCCGCTTGAAGCCAGCGGAACCAGCGGAATGAAAGTTACAATACACGGAGGGCTCAATCTCAGCATTATGGACGGTTGGTGGCGCGAGGGTTACAACGGCGAAAACGGATGGAAAATCGGCGATGACTGCAATGATGCCGATCTTGAAACTCAAGATGAGCGTGATTTTGAGAGCCTGCTTCAATTGCTTACGGAATCAATCATTCCGGAGTTCTATAATCGGGATGCACACGGCATCCCCCGTATATGGCTAAAACGCATCCGAAACGCAATACAAACACTCCTTTCACAGTTCAGCACAGACAGGATGGTAGGAGAATACGCGGAAAAATACTATTTGAACAGAGGAAATTAAACAACAGAACAAGAAATGGCTTCCATTAAAAAGGCAATTTTAGTGAACTTCATTAAACACTTTATTGACATTCTTCTCCTACCCCACTATCTTTAAGTGAGATAGCGAATGTCTACTTGTATCTGAACAAGGAGTAAGCTTTTATGACCAATCCATCAGAAATGCGAACACAAAAGACTTCTGCAATTATGTTCACAGACATTGCCGGATTTTCCAAAAAGCTTTCAGAAGATGAAGTTCGGGCATTTGATCTCCTAAAAACTCACGATGCTCTTATACGGGTTCTCACCGCCAAGTTTGACGGAAAAGTACTCAAATCTCTCGGCGATTCGTTTATGGTGGAGTTTCCAAACGGAGTCAATGCTGTAAAATGTGCCGTTGAAATCCAAAAACGGTTTTGGAATTTCAACCGAGGTAAGATGGAATCGGATACAATCAGAATTCGTATAGGCATACATCTTAGCGAAACAGTTATCCGCCATAGCGATATCCTTGGTGCAGACACAGCGATTGTTTCACGTATTGAAGCAATGACTGAACCAAACCGTATTTGTATTTCTTTGGAAGTATACGACCACATTAAGAACGCATTACCGATACAGGTATTTAGAGTCGGATCGTTGGAACTTAAGGACATAGCTCGTGAGATAGAAGTATATGAAGTGCTCATTGACTCCATTCCTGAACTTGCACTGCCGTCTGTAACTGCTCAACAGATATCTTTATCGCAGCAAACCGCAGTAACGATTAAGCGCGAAGAGGAAGAACTTCATGAAGCAAGGAAAATTGAGGAAACAAAACAGCGTCTTTTAAATGATCAGACAAAAACAGAAGAAGATCGAAATAAAAATATTGCCGCTCATTATACACGGGCTGAAATTTTCTTCGAAGCAGGCGCACTGGAAAAAGCTGAGCATGAACTTGCTGAAATTGCAAAACTTGATTCGCAGCAGCGTCCGCCAATAGAACGAGAACGCCAGGAAAAAGAGAGCGAACGCACCATTCAAGATCATCTTATAAAAGCACGCGAGTTCTTAGCCGAAAAGGATATTAATGCAGCCGAAGAAGAAGTAAACGAGATATTTCGATTTAATCCTCTTCACGTTGAAGCTCAACAACTCCTGATGCGAATTGAGGAGGAACGGTACAGACGGGAGGAAAAAAAGCGGGCCAAGCAGACAGAACCCGCCGTCAAGCACATCACTGAAGAAGAACAAAAGATCGAAGCACTGCTTGAGCAAGGACAGGCGCTGCTTCAGGAAGAGAAATTCACCGAAGCTACATTTGTATTGCATGATCTTTTTCTTATCGATCCGAACCATTCCGGCGGACGACGGCTTGAAGAACGTATCCGCCAGGCAGAACAGGCAAAAGCAGAAATCCAGCGTATTCAAGCAGAGCAATCGCACGGGGAACAGCGCTATCAAGGACTTGCCCAGCTTCAAAGAAAAGTGGAAGATCAGATACAACAAAAGACTCAAATAATACAAAGAGGAGTCGTCCGCAGGCCAAGATCAAAAAAACAATTTCAGATTGCAGGAATTGTCGTCCTCGTCATAGCAACACTTTTTATACTTCCGAAAATCTTCGATTTTATATTTCCCAAACATGCATCGATTGCCGTATTGAGGTTCTCCAGTCCTGCAGGTGGATCGAATGAATCAGATTTATCGGATGTACTTCCGATTCTGCTTTCGGAGGATTTTGCCCGATGTGATAACATCACTGTTATTGCTCCGTCATCTTCGCTTCTTTATATGTCCGATCCGATATATCTTAGTAAGATCGCGTCAAACCTACAGGTTGAATACCTTCTCGCTGGAACCATCAAAGAAAACGATGGACGATACAGTGTCCAGCTCAGCCTTCTCGCTCCTGATGAAGAAAAACCAGTAGATATTGGAACAGTACAAGGATCATATGCAACACTAAGCGGAATGCGTTCTTCGATTTTGCAGAGGGTTCTGGAAAAAACCGGAGCGTACTCAGATCTGCCGGTGATAACGCAACCTTCCAACACAGATGCATTTGTAAGGTACATGAAAGGCATTCACTGTATGCAGCAAAGATCAGGAATGGATCTCGATTCGGCAAGAATTTTACTGCAGACTGCTCTTCAAATTGATCCTTCACTATGTATTGCATATGGATCGCTGGCTGATATACAGATACGTACATTCCAGGCAATGGACGATCTGCAATTTCTTCAATCCGCAATGGAATATGCACAGCGGGCCTTGCGGTGTTCGCCCAATAACGCTCTTGCCTATCGAGTTCTTGCTACATGCAACCGTCTTTCACAAAATTATTATTCGGCCTTATCTTCTATCAACCAGAGCATAGAATTGAATCCGCAAAGTCCAGAATGTTACAGAGAACTCGCTTTCCTTTCTCTTATTGCGAGAAGATTTGAAGAGGCCGAATCGTATGCATCCAGCGCATTGCTATATGATCCTAAAAATGTCGAATCTCATTTTACACTCGGACTTGTTCAACAGATGAAGCAGGATTACTTTGAAGCAGAAAATTCTTATCAGCAGGCACAGCAGCCGGGCGGAAACAATTCAATTCTGATGGCATATTATGTTCAGAACGTATGGATTGGACAAGGTAACTATGATAAAGTAGTGCGTTATTGCGAACAAATGATTCATATATCACCGGAAAATTATCGCTACTACTATTGGATGGGACGCGCGTATCAACTCTCGCTGCAGATCAGCGTGGCACAGGAATGGCTGCTGAAAGGATTGGCCAAGACAGAGCAGGTCATCGATTATGATCCTAATGATGCAATTGCTCATACATACGCCGGATTGATCTATTCCCGTCTTGGTAAATTCCCTGAAGGTGAAGCAGCAATGAACAAAGCAATGCGGCTTGACAGCAATTCCGTCGAAGTTGTATTCCGCAATGCAGATCTATACTCTATCCAGAGAAATAAACAGAAAGCCATTGCAGCGCTGGAAAAAGCCGTACAACGACAATACGATTTTGCCGAAATTTTGAATCCGGATTTATCATTTATTGCACTCGAGCCTGAATTTCTCTCAGCCATTACTCGGAAAATTGAAGGCAAGTGGCCGGCAAAATAATGGATAACGACCTTTTTACATTGATTATTTCACATGATGACGAATGGCCACAATCCATCTTACTGGAAATGGTGTCTGCAAGATTATAGAAAGTGATTTCTTTTATTTTTCTTATTAATCCACTATTGTTAACCCATATTCATTTCTCATTATTCTACGGAAAAACGGATTGATGGAACTTTCATAATCCCCGCTTGAGATTCCTTTATACTCCTCTTGAATAGGTGATAATTTAAAAGGAGAGTATTTTGCTATTTTTATCATTCAGGTGATAAAAAACTTTGAAGAATTGGTATTATATATTTTTGAAGACGGATTCTTATTATAAAAATCGCTAAGTATTTGATGTAATTCTTTATTTGCCTCCTGCCCATTTTTTGCATAAGTTAGACTGTGTTACACAACTATTAAATTCATAAGTTCATAGATAGCAACATTATGTCCCTCCGACGAAGGGTAGTAAGAGAACGAGTTTTACAGGCACTGTATGCCTATGAACTGTCTCAAGAACCGATTGAGATAATCATAAAGAACATTGCCGGTGATTTGCAGAAACAACCGGAATCATTCGCTTTCGCTAAACAACTCATCTTAAAGGTAATCGACTGTAATAAAGAATTAGACAACCTCATACGACAGCGTGTGGAACACTGGGAATTCAATCGCCTTGCCATTATCGACAGGATCGTTTTAAGAATGAGTATTTGCGAGTTATTACACTTCGAGGATATTCCTCCAAAAGTGACAATGAATGAGGCTATAGAAATTGCACGCTCGTACAGTACTGATAAAAGCGATAAGTTCGTTAACGGCGTGCTTGACTCCATTCTTGAAGACCTTAAAAAGGAAGGCCGGATTAAAAAAACAGGGCGCGGACTTGTTAATACTCATGTGACAAAAAAACCTAAGCCATAATGAGTAATTTACTCCCTCCATCTGCTTCCCGTCCGGCAACTCGCGGACAGGTATTTTCTTGGGCACTCTTTGATTTTGCAAACACTGCATTCTATGTTCTTATTCTCACTGTTGGATATCCGCTCTATTTTAAGGAAGTTGTAACCGGCGGCAGGCAGGGCGATCTCTTGTGGGGTTCTTCCTTCAGTATTTCCATGATAATTGTCGCGCTGCTCTCTCCTATTCTCGGTGCCATCGCAGACTACGGCGCAGGAAAAAAACGCTTCCTGGGCATATTTACTTCACTATGCATTTTGGCAACTGCGTTTCTTTTCTTCGTACATAATGGAATGATTATTGCTGGGATGGTGCTTCTAATTCTTGCAAACATCGGCTTTGAGGCAGGCCTGGTGTTCTATGACGCTTTTCTACCGGAAATATCGACTGAAAAAAGTTACGGCCGCGTATCAGGCTATGGATATGCTCTGGGGTACGCCGGATCACTTTTTACACTTGCTGTAGCGTATCCGCTTTACGCAGACGGTTTCAGCGATGCAAATCTCTTCAATATTCGATTCAGCTTTCTTATTGCCGCAGGATGCTTTCTCTTTTTTTCTCTGCCTTTATTTTTACTTCTGCCGGATAAACAGCAAACCACCGGCTTGAAATTTAACTCTATTAAAATCGGTCTCAACCGACTGCAATCAACATACAGGCAATTCCCGAAATATCGCAATATCGCACGATTTCTTTTTGCTTACTTCATTTATGTTGATGGAATAAATACTATCATTATATTTTCTTCCATCTTTGCTCGTGAAACTCTCAGAATGGATATCGGTGAAATTGTCATTTTCTTCGCTATGGTTCAAACTTCTGCCATTGCCGGCTCTTTATTATTCGGAGTATTGGCAGATCATTTAGGACATAAACGCACCTTAAGTATAACCCTAATCCTGTGGTTATTCATCATCATTCTCGCTTACTTCGTTCAGGAGAAATGGTTCTTTTATATCATTGGAAGTCTCGCAGGTATCGCTTTAGGTTCGTCTCAATCAACAAGTAGAAGTCTGATGACCGACATTACTCCACAGGAAAAAAAGACGGAGTTTTTCGGTTTTTATTCTTTCTTTGGGAAAGCATCTGCTATAATCGGCCCCTTTGTCTTTGGAATTATTTCCGTATATTTCAATCAAAGATTCGCGATTCTCTCTGTTGGATTCTTTCTCATAACCGGACTTCTATTATTACAGCGCGTTAAAGAACGCACTACAAAAATGTTTCCTATTGAAGCCTAAATTGCCACTATTCTTCTGGAAGGAACTTCATATGCGCATTTTCTTTTTTATGACTCTAATCGTCCTTTTTCTCGGATGCAGTACCGAAGAGAAGGAGACAACAACAAAAGGCCGGTTACATATTATTATTCCTGAGCCGATTGCTCCAGTCATTATCGACGAAGTGGATAATTTCTTGAGCCTCTATAGAAAAAACGGTGCGCAAATCACATACACTATTGCTTCAATTGAAACGGCTGCTAATTACTTTGTCCAGGACACCGGCCGAATTGCATTTCTTTCTCGTCCGCTTACGACGCAGGAGATAGAATATGTAAAAAAGATATCGCCTTACTTCAATGAACTGATTGTCGCATACGACGGAATCGTTGTGATCGCTCATCCGATGAATGAACTTAACCAGATGACAACAACAGAAATTCAAAATATTTTATCGGGAAAAGTCAAACGATGGGAACAACTCTCATCTGCTAAACCGATGAAAGGAACCATTAAAATATATTGTCAGGATTCATCAGACGACTTGGAATACCTTAAACAGCGATTATTAAAAGGCAAAAAAATATCTGCGAAAATTACGCAGACTCTTTCCGATCTTCAAACAATACAGTCGGTAGAAAATGATCGGATGTCTCTCGGCTTTGTTGCGTTAAGCTGGATCGATTCAGCTAAATCACAAGCCAAAATTCTCGGACTTGGCCGCACAAAAGAGGACACCGATACAACCTTTTCGCCCCCGCCCGAGGCAACAACCGGAAAATTCTATTCTCCGCACCCTGCTTACCTTTTTCTCAATTATTATCCTCTAAAGCGTGCCGTATACATGTATACACGTACACATGTGGATTTAGCGGCAGGATTCGGCACGTATGTCGCCACAGCGGAAGGCCAGAAGATCATTCTAAAACACGGGCTTCTTCCCGGCACACAGAAGATAAAACTGAAATCCACGCAGCCCTGAAATCAAGTCTCAAGTTTTTTAAATTGCCGTCAGATTCTGCGCTGATTGTTTAAAAATCTGCGCCGAATGAAAAATAGTAATATGGTTCGGAAAAGCTGGAATATCTAAAGCGCCATGCAATGTCCATGCGTAACGGTATACCAAGAAGAAACAGACGCGTACCTAATCCGGTACCGACAAGCAGATCGCTGAACTTGGTCTCTCCGTTCGGATCATTTGTCCACATTTTCCAGTTTTTCGAGTCCGTCCACGCCGAGCCTACATCAATAAAAGCCGTACCAAGGATATTGGCAAATCCAATCGGCACTGCGCCAAAAATAAGATACTTTAAAAGAGGAAAGCGAAATTCCAGATTTGCGACTGCGAAATGAGTGCCGATTTGATGAGCATATCTATAACCACGCAAAGGCAAAACAGGCGTGAGAAAAGCAAAATCTTCCACGTTCCTGATGGGAATATCATTATTCTGAAGCGCCGGATTAATCCATCCTTCTGTTCCACCGATAAAGAAATTTTGTTTATTCCCGCCTGTACTTATACCGGCGGAAAGCCTGTATGCGAGAATAAATTCCTTCGCCAGCCTGTTATAATTCCGATAATCGGCCGTGAAGGTCTGAATATCCAATCCTTCATTTCCCAATTTCGGTGTTCCGTAGAATGTAAAGTTAAAACGCGAACCATTATTAGGACCGAACCATGCTCCCTGCCAGAGTGAATTGTCTCGTACATAACTCACGAGCGGCAGAATCAGCGATCGCTCTTGTTTCGGTTCTAAGGGATCGTCTAAATTCTCACGTGATAAATTCAGCCACATTAAAGAACCGTCTATACGATTAAACCGATCAATCGGATAAGACGCCATTCCGCCGACTCCCCATGTACGGAAACGATACAATGAACTATAGAACAGACTACCGTCAAGTAAAAGAAATTTCGCATTATGAAATGCCTGGAAACCCCAATCTATACGTCCCGGCAAATAATAGTACGAAAGGCCGTAGTCGCTGTTTTTTAAGTCGATAAGTAAATTTGTCTGAAAAATAATTTGATGATCGCCGAGCATGTCGCTGAATGCAATGATCGTACTTCCTTCCAATCCATAAAACGAACTATAACCCGCCGCACCGTAAACAAGGTCGGGTGAAAAATTCAGTTTATAGCGCCTCGGGATGTAATTTCCCTCGCTGTCCAGATTATCCGAGATCTCTACTTGTGAAATCGGAGGCGGGATATTTGTTGTATCGCGCAGCGAAACCGTCGAAAAGATATAATTGGAAAGATCCGGCTTTGTGTCAGGATCATATGTCGTTTCGACTCCGATTGTGTCGGCGATTATGACGACATTATTATGGACTGCTATAGTATCGGAATCAGATAATATTGAGATAACCTCTTTCGGCTTTTCATCACGCGGAAGATTATATTTAATTTTATAGTATTCAGTCGGCTCCAATGAAGTCACATTTAATTTTCGTTCCAATGGGCGCAGCATCAGGTAGATATCAAATCCCGCTTCATTAAGAGACGAGAATACCAATTTAGAACCATCGCGTGAAAGCGAGAGCTGGTACATCCCGCTGATAGAGTTGGTAACGGGATAAAAATCGCCGGAATCCAATGACTGTATATATAGATTATTAATTCCATTGATATCAGAAATATATAGAATCTTTTTACCGTCGGGAGACAGAACAGGCGAGGATTTGCTGCCGTTTGGCTGTGTCGTGATACGCCGAATTATCCGTGTGCTTATATCGAGCGAGTACAAATCAGATTGCCCATAATCGTAATTCCAAATTTTAAAATTCGCTGGCATAAAGGACGGCGATGTTATATCCCCTCGATCCGATGCAAAATAAATTGTTTTACTATCCATGGAAAAAACCGGATCCATATCAGAAAAAATATCATTCGTGAGGTTCTTAAGTTCTTTTGTTGCAATATTATATATAAAGACATCAGACTGCGGCGTTTTCACTCCGACAAAAGCGAGCATGCTGCCGTCTTTGCTCCAATCAACCGAGAAAATGCCATCCAGCTCAAATTCAATTTTTTCTTTTTCACCCGATTCAACATTCACCATGATGATCGCATCATGCTCTCCTGATTTGACAGCAAGAGCAATTTTCTTGCCATCCGACGACCAGGTGATCCCCGGAGTCAGCAAATGCAATTCTTCAAAATCATTTGTTTTTTGCCCGCTCACAACTTTATCAATAATCTCCCCATCCAATGCCGACATGATATAGACATCAAAATAATCATCCCTGTCGGAAATAAATGCAATCTTATCTCCCTGAGGAGAAATTGCCGGACTGCTGTTATAGAAATTATCGTCTTTTATGTGGTTTGTCAGCCGTTTGTAAGAAAAATCTGCCGGCTCTTCACGTTTGGCAACATCGGGCCAGTAATATACCTTCTGCTTCTTTTGCCAGCGCTCAGAAAGCTCTTTCAACGTCATTCCAATAGCAGATTTAAATCCCTTTTCTACACTTCGAGCTTTTTTTATACTGTGAAAGATATCGGAAATCTTTTGTTCTCCATATTTATTGGCAATGTAATGCAAAACAGACTGACCGCCGCGATATGCAAAATATCCGTTCAGATGAGAGATCGGCGGCAGGTAATTGTGTACCGTTGCATCACGCAAAAACATATCCGAATTATTATCCCACTTCAAAGACGAATATTCTGCCAGACCCTCATTCATCCACAAAGGAATTTGTACCGGTGCTTTTTTGGAAATAAGTGATTGGATTGTGCCGCCGTAGAACATGTCATTAATAAATCCATGAACTAATTCATGATGTATAACATGCCGGAACTGGCTGTAATTTCCTTCAAATGGAACAACGATACGGTTCTTAAAGAGTTCTGTTACGCCGCCGATTCCTTCTTCCAAATATTGACTGATAACATTTGTCTGCTGAAATTCGTTATGCGAGTTATAGACCACAAAAGATATACGACTATTTATTTCGTACCGGAGAAGGTTCTTGATCGATTCGTAAGCTGCTTCCGACGCATAAGCAGCGAACTGAGCTATATCGTAGCCGTTCTGAGAGAAATAAATATCAAAGTGGTCCGTCTGGATATACTGCCAATGGAAATTTTTATACTGGACCTTATTCTTTCCGAAGACAGAATTCTGCGCTAATCCCCGCAATTCTGCTCCGCAAAGAATCAATCCGATGAGAATACAACGCCGTATCATATCATCCTCATTTTTTCAAAATCATTACGTCATAAAAGTAGTCTAAAAAAAACATATATAAAAGCAAACCGGTGATCAACCCTCGAGTTTATTATATTCCTATTGAACGCGTCAGCGCTTACGCCGGCGCAATTTATTCACTCCTCTCCCCTCGATAAGGGCAAAATCAATCTGATGTTCATCGGGATTCACGCGCATGACCTTAACTTCCAGCGAATCGCCAAGCCGATACTGCTTGTGAGTGTGCCGCCCTTTTAATGTGTACTGCTTTTCATCATATATATAATAATCGTCATTTAAGTCGCGTACATGTATCATGCCTTCTACAAGCAAATCTGTAAGCTCCACAAAAATACCGAAATGCGTAACACCTGAAATCACTGCGTGGAATTCGTCGCCTATATGACGTTTCATATATTCCACTTGCATTACTTTCACAGCAGCTCGCTCAGCTTCCATCGCCGAACGCTCCATTTCGGACGATTGTTTTGCTATAGACGGCAAGCGTTGGCGAAGTATATCCAGTTCTCTCATTGAAATCCCTCCGTCATATTGCTTCAGCATCCGATGAACAATTAAATCCGGATAACGGCGAATGGGAGAAGTAAAGTGAGAATAATAATCGAACGCCAGACCATAGTGCCCGATATTCCTGTCGGAATATATCGCTTTTGCCATTGAACGCAGTGCAACTTCGTTTATTACGTTTTCAACTTCCGTGCCTTTTATCTGCTCCAGCAGCCGCTGTAAAGATTTAGACGTAACGCCGCCGTCAATGTTCAGCTTAAATCCAAGCTTCTCTACAAACACCGCAAGTTCACCGATCCGTTCCGGATTGGGCGAATCGTGCACGCGATAAAGAAACGGCCTGGCTTTCTCGTCTTTCTTTACAAATCCGATATGACGCGCAACAATACGGTTTGCTAAAAGCATAAATTCTTCGACCAATCGATGGCTTTCCAAACGCACTTTCTTTGTAATAGCTACCGGCCGCCCATTTTCGTCCAGATCGAATTTCGCTTCGGCAGAATCAAAATCGATACTGCCTTCTTTCAGCCGTTTCTTCGTCAATACAGTGCTCAACCGGTACATATTCCTCAGCACATCGGTGAACGGCCGGTCTTTAAGCGGAATTGCTGCATCCTGCTCCAGTTTTTCAAGTAATTCCTGTACACGCTCGTAACTGAATCTCTGCTTGCTGCGAATAACACTCTCAACAATTTTATACTCTTTGACACTCCCCCGGGAAGAGATATCGATAAAAACAGAAAACGCTAACCGATCTTCATCCGGACGAAGACTGCACAATCCGTTTGAAAGTTTTTCGGGCAGCATGGGAATAACACCATTAGGGAAGTATACACTCGTACTGCGTTTCAGCGCCTCTTTATCCAGCGCGCTTCCGGCCTGCACATAATAAGATACATCTGCAATGTGCACGCCAAGACGGTATTGGCCGTCCGATAGCGGCTCCAAAGAGACAGCATCGTCGAAATCCTTTGCATCTTCCGGATCGATGGTAAAACAAAGAAGCGTGCGAAGATCAGTCCTGCAGGCAATTTCAGACTGCGGAATGTCGGCCGGTATGACATCAGTCTCATTTAATACTTCGGCAGGAAATGATGTAGGCAAATGATACTCGCGCACGACCGATTGGATCTCCGCCGATAACTCTCCGGATTTGCCGAGTACTTCCAACACACGTCCTTCCGGATTCTGATGGCGCTTCCCCCAATCAGTCATTTCTACAACAATTTTATCGCCCTCCTTTGCCCCGTGCAGTTGTTTCTCGGCAATTAAGATTTCACGCACTATTCGCCGGTTATCCGGTACAACAAAGAATTGCTTTCGTATACGTTCAAGAGTTCCGACGAACGTACGAAGTCCCCGATTGACGATCCGTACTACTTCTCCCTCAAGCCGCGCACCACGTTCCCGCTGTTTTGTACTTTGCGCTAAAATCGAAACTTCAACCTTGTCTCCATGCAATGCGTCTCCAAGATTGTCCTGCCGGATAAAGAGCTCCTCGCCGCTTTCTTCCACAGTTACTATCCCAAAACCACGCGATGTCATTTCCAGCTCCCCGAGTAAATACTGTGTTTTATGAAGATGTGTGTACCTCTTCCCATGAATGCGTAAAATCTTATTGTCATCCTGCAACAAACGAAGGGCTTTTTTGAAAAGCTGTTCGTCTTTTGCATTGCGTATACCTATGCGCCGTGATAATTCCTTTGATTTGAAAGATTCATTCGGAAATCGTGCAAGAAATTCAAGAATGCGGTCTTGAAGCAATTCAGGATTCTCACCGGTAAATTTAGTCGACACTGGCAACTCCAAAGGAAATAAAAAAACCTTAAAATGTAAATCGATAGAATAATCGAACTCCGTTTGAGGCCCGGCGCTGTTCTTCGATACTCTGAATGCCTTCCACACGCCGTTCCAGCGTAAGAATAAGGTTACGCAGCCTGTCAACTCCGATCACATAACTCATAGGCAATTCTACACTGTAGTTGATATTACCAATATCACCAGTAAACACATATCCACCGGCGCGAATTACGGCTTCTCCTACTTGCCCCGTCACCCGAAGGTTTGCTGACTGGTCGAACTGTCCGCCGTAGTATAAGACATCGATCGATTGGAATCCTCCCCAGAAATTTTTACGAATCGCATCACTTACGGGACCGGTGAATATTCCGGAGGCGAGGGCCAAGCCAAGACTGGAACCCACATTCGCACCGATTGCCTCTGTACGCTGCTGATCGGTAAGTTCATTTCGATATTGACCCGTAAAAATAAAAGCCATCGCATTTCCTTCTTCATCTCCGCACTGCCAATCAGTCCAATCCCTCGAAGGAGGAACCTTGGTTTGTAAAGTAATTTTTGTCTTGGGCTCATTCCGTGTTCCCGTGATCAGCAAAGTCACTAGTACCTGATGAGCTTTTTCAGGTCCGGCACATCCTCCAAATACCTGCAATTGGTTGACAGTATCATGTCTACCTTCGTATGTTGCAGTAATATCGAGTTCAGGATTCAGAACATCTCCTGTAAAAAGTATTTTCCCCGTTGCTTCAAACCTCTTGATGAAGTTATAGTAGGATCGACTGCCGGCATCGACCTGACCCGTGAGGCGGGACATTTCCGGAGTTTTGTTAAAATAAAGGCGTCCCTCAAGATCAGCGAAAAGTTCTTCACTAGTCTGTGTGTTGAATACGAATCGCAGTGTTGTCGGTCCCTTTGTTTCAATATTGACATCGTAGCTGATACCGTCAAGAAATGAACTCTGTCTGGACTTGAACGATGAAGAAGAAAATCTCCTGCCAATTGCCGTTTTACCGTTAGTTAGTGAGATTTTCGTTTTACCATTATTCGATATAGATTCTTTAGAGGTTCGATCGATTGCCCGCGAGGTATCATCGAGAAACTTTATGTCAACAAAACTATCGCGCACAAACTCAACTTCACGTTCCGGCGGCAATATTAACTGCGCATCTTTTATAAATACATCCCCGCGCACTATAGATTTGTAAAGATCTCCCTCCCAATGAAGTCCTTCCGGACCTGTAGCCGCAAATAAATCACCATAGATTTTTTGCCCGGCTTTCCGTTTATCCTGTCTCATTACCTTGAGATCACCCTGCGCTAAAATATCAAAATACTTAAGGTTCAATCCAAGAAGAGTAAAACTACCGGAGATTTTCATAGTTCCGGCGTGCTGGAGTTCTCTCGGATCATTTTGAACAGTGAAATTCTCAAATCGAATCCGGTCACCCGCGGGAATCAGGTTGCCATTTAAAATGTATTGAATGCCGAGCGGATCGAATATCAAGCTTGCTTGTTGAATGGACATTGATCCTTCATACTCCGGAGCATCGAATGGACCTTTCATCTTCATATCGCATGCCATCCGCCCGTTGAGATTAGAAATTTCTGGAATAAACGGATCAAGAAGCCTCAAATCCAGTCCGGCGGTTTTCAGTACAAGATCCACTTCACCTTCAAGCTTGTGCGGTTCCTTTCGCGCAAGCACAAATTCATACGGTAATGATCCTGAAAAAAGCAGATCCGGAGGTGCCTGAAGGTCGTCAGGATGACTCATAAGTTTTATCAGCAGCGTCAGGATATATTCCGAATATGCGATGTGCGATTCAATCTTGCCGAATTCCTGGCTTCTATTCTGCAGTGCATCTTCTGTACGAACTCCGTAAGCATTTAGGTCTATGACAATACTGGGACTTTCAAAACTTCCACTGAAGGAAGCAGTAGCATCAATCCTCCCGTCAAACTGTACCGGAGACTTTGCGTACGGCCCGCGATATAGTACTTGTTTCAAATTAGAAAGGAGAAATTTATTAAGTAAGATATTTAAATCCGAAACTCCTGTCGGACTAAAATATCCCGAGAATAATACCTCTTCGGATTCATGAACCATGACGAGCGATTGAATACGAAATCCATCCCGGCCGAAGGCAAGCCTGACTCGGTCTGCATTTCTTGCGATGTACTGCCCTAATTCGATTTGTAATTCCGGAATATCAAATTCCATCAGGCGTGCATTGACTCGAGACGCGCCTCTGATTCTCATCCGTGCCGTTGAATCAATCAATGCCGAAAATTGAAAATTACTCGAATCGGATTCCACATTGAATCGGCCGGATAATTTATTGAAGAGAAAACCATTAATCGAAAAATTATGCAAGTCCGTTTCTATCGATGCGTTGAAGTTTTGAAATATCGTTTGAGCATTAATTCCCCCAAACAAATATTGAATCGCTGCCGTGTCCGCGGTAAGCGTGTCTGTTCCTGCACAAAGTTCGAATCGTTCAAGGTCTATATTGCCTATAAATTGAAGAGCCGTCGAATCTCCAATAATACTGCCCTGTATAATACCCTGCCCGTTCAGCGGCACATTTATGAAAAGTCCGATCGGCCTGAAATCGCTTACATTCAATCGAAATTGCGATTCTATGGAGACGTTCTTCTTTATGCGGAAAGGCTGAAATTCCTGTTCTTCTGCAATTGAGTCATTATTAGAACGAAGAGAATCCAGTGTCTGAAACCGATGAGTGACCGCATCTGTAATAAGCTGATATGAATTTTCCCAGGCAGAAATGAATGAGGCGGGAGAAAAACGACCGTTCACTTCCAGATCGCCTATCGTCGACGTTACGAGTAAATTACTCCGAAGGCTGTCTCTCAAAGTGAATATTGCATTCGCTTCTCCCGTTTCAAATTCCTCTTTACCGAATGAAGAGTGATAGAAATTCAATTCTGCCGTGTCTGATCGTGCGGTGTTACCGACAGCGCCGGAAGCTGTAAGATCGAACGATAAAGCACTCGCATATTTATTATCCAAGAGCAGCTCGGCAAGATTGAGCGATCTAATTTTAGCAGCAATGTTGTAATTCGACGAATCCTGCCGAAGAAACCGAAAGGAGCTTGAAAGATCATAGATACCGTTTCCAACAGAAGCCGCAATCTGCGACCGAAGCAGCCCGCCTGCAATATCGAATACAAAGACCGAACTTTGCACGGATAAGCTGTGAAACGATGAGGAATCCATTTCCAACTTTAATAGTCCTGTCATCGTACGAGGATCAAAGCCCTTTCCATCAATTGTCATCCGGGCGTTGATGTTGCTGCTCATTTTCTCGTTCCGGAAAATAGTATCCAATGCCAGCGATTTTAATTCTACCGTTCCGGAATACACAGTATTTTCCGGAGCAATATTCATTTTCCCGTCGACATTAATATTCCCCGCGGCGGTACTGCAAGAGACGCGCGCTTTGAAGTCCAGTGGCCGACCTTTATAAACCAAAGAATATTTAACAGGACCGAGAAAATTAAGATCCGGCAGTTTCAAGCCCGGCAGACAAACGATGAGATCCCGCGGCGTAATCATATTATCATCCGCCTGTACTGCCATTTCTAAATTTTCCGGAGAATGCAAATTCCGCAGATGTCCTTGAAGTTGAACAGACGAATGAGGCATTTGGATAGCAAGCTTTTCAATTCTCAAATCGCCGAATGTACCGTCCGCTTTCAAACGAAGCTTCAGTTCATTATCAAGAAAGTCTACAGACGGATATAGAAATTGCTTCAATTCTTTTGTATCGACATCTTCCGCCGAGAGTGTAAGATTAACCGGCTTCGACTTCAGTTCTTCTAAACTCGATAAAGATGTGATATCAATATCTTTTATCCCAGCATCAAGCCGTATACTGGATCTTAAAGTCTCGATATTCAAATTCTTTGCGCTTACTTCATTCTCTGTCAGCAGGAATTCTCCTTCGAAATGCTGCAGTACAAACGACGGTTCTCTTGAGGCAAACTCGAGATTACTCAGTTTAATTTCATAATTACCATCCTGAATTTTTGCAGAGGTTGCCAACGAAAGTGTAGTGAGATGAATCCGGGCATAATCAATCACATTATCCGGAGGCAGTTCGGATATGCCGGCTTGCCGCTGAAAAAGAAGAAGAGAATCCGTAAAAAACAATTCTGCATCCTGCAATTCCAATTTTTTAATATCGATTGTCCATACAAACGGAGTTGTATCCGCCGATGCCGGCTTGATAAGACGCGAAACGTTCCACGTTCCATCGACAGAACGATAGATGTTGATGTGTGGTTTTACTATAACGATATTGTTAACTGCGACCCGTTTGAAGAAAAAACCCAATAAATCGTATTTGAAATCGATGTGGTCGGATGAAAGTAATTCATCGTTATATCCGCGGACGGATATGCTGTCCACTGAGAAACCGGTCAGGAGATTGCCTTCAATTTCCCCGAACCGAAGCTCGCCGTTCAAAGCGTTGCGCGACTCTTTCAGAATTGTATTACGAAGATATGTTTTAAACGTGCGGGTCTGCGTGTACCCTATAACGGCAATAAGAATAAATACAAATACACCGCCTACATAATATATAATTCGAAAGAACCTGCGCACGATTTCTTTCTCACTCAGCCGTTACGATAAAAACGCACTTCAATGAATTCGCCGGTTTTCCGGTATACCGCAGAGTGCATACTCATTTTGCCCCGCCGGCAGCAATCTTCTGTATAATGTTTGTCGTGGAGCGATTCGGTACAAAATCGATCGTCTGCACCTTCCCTCCCGCCGCTTCAACGATATCTTTTCCGACAATTTCATTTATTGACCAATCGGAACCTTTCACCAGAACATCCGGCACAACCGCTTTGATGAGATTGTACGGTGTATCTTCATCGAATAAGCAGACATAATCCACTACGCGAAGAGCGGCAAGCACAAAGGCGCGGTCATCCTGAGAAACGATCGGCCGCTCCGGCCCTTTCAAACGCTGGACTGAAGCGTCGGTATTTATGCCGACCAGAAGCACATCGCCGAGCGCCCTTGCCTTGGTTAAATATTCCACATGGCCGCGATGTACAATATCAAAGACACCGTTTGTGAAAACGATCTTCTTTTTCTCGCTTTTCAACCGCTCCCTAATCTTCAGCAACTTTGTATAAGTAACCGCTTCACCCATTATCTTTTTCCCCTGCTGCCGTTATCTTTCAGGATTGTCTGGATAAGAATATCCTTTTCAATCGGGACAATGCCGACCTCACCGCACACAATTCCTCCGGC